>JAUNRE010000008.1 GCA_030535795.1 Akkermansia sp. | reverse complement strand
CAAAGCAGCTGCTAAGCCTGCTGCCAAAGCTGCCCCCAAGGTTGAAGAAAAGGCCGCTACTAAACCCGCAGCCAAGAAGCCTGCCGCCAAGAAAGCCGCAGCACCTGCCAAGCCCGCTGCGGAGGCCGCTCAGAAGCCTGTAGCCAAGGAAGCCCCTGCCAAGAAGGCTCCGGCTAAGGAAAAGGCTGCTGCGCCCAAAAAGTCGGAGAGCAAGAAAAAAGCCCCCGCTCCTGCCAAAAAGAAAGAGGTGCCCGTCGAGGAACCTGAGCTGAAGGATGAACTCGATGACGAGCTCAATGATGAAGAGTTGGAGGCTGTGGCTGACGAGGAAGAAATTCCTGAGTTTGAGGAAGAAGCTGTTCCTGCCAAAAAGAAATCCTCCTCCCGCCGCAAGAACGGCTACACGCCGCCGCGTATCACGGCGCGTGAACTTCAGGATTTCTTCCCCGATGATATTACGCTGAAAACGGCATTTAAGAACCTGCTGGCCATTGCCCGCAAGAACGGCGGCTATGTGACGGATGATGATATTTTCTCCTCTCTGCCCATGGATGGGTACGAGGAGCAGGATACGGAGCGCCTTTTCGAGCGTCTGCACTCCATTGGGGTGGAAGTGCGCGATGAGTCGGCTACGATTGCTCCTATTTCGCTGGCTGATTTGAAGGGGCCCAAGGGTAAGAATGTGCGCCTTGTGGATTCGCCCGTGGTGCAGGAGAAGGTGCGTGAGCTGATTGTGTTGGCAACAGAGCAGGGGTATCTGACGTATGATGATATCAATGACGTGCTGCCCAACGACATGATTAACCCGGCCGACCATGAGGAGCTCATGGAGCGCCTGCGCGGCATGAACTTCGACATTATTGACGCCTCTGATGTGGATAACTACAGTGAGCGTCAGCGTCTGGTGGAGTCCGGCGAGGAGGATGAAAACGAGAAGATGGAGGCTAAGCTCGATATTCTCGATGATCCCGTGCGCATGTACCTCAAGCAGATGGGGCAGAAAGATCTGCTCAAGCGTGAGCAGGAAGTGAGCCTTTCCATCCGTATTGACCACGCAGAGAATGATCTGCAGACTCGCCTGCACAAGTTCGGTGTTGTAGCGACGCAGTATCTTGAAACAGCTCAGCGTGTTCTTCAGAATAAAGAGCGCTTCGATCGCGTGGTGGCAGATAAGAATATCGACCACCGTGAGCAGTACTTCAAGGATATTCAGCCGCTCATCAACAAGATTTACGAGATGCACGACGATGCGCAGGCCGCCTACAATAACCTGCGCCGCGCCCGCCGCCGCAATAAGGGTGTGGATGCTGCTCAGAAGGAGTTTGACTCCATTCTGGAATCGCTCGATACCCTCTACCGCAAGTTCAGCTTCAAGGGTAAGGTGTACGAGGACTTTGTGGGGCGTATGCGCGAGATTCGCCAGCGTGTCATGAAGTTGCGCCGCCAGTACGAAGGCAACTACGACAACAAGGATTACAAGGATTACATCACGGAAATTGAGGTGCAGCTCTGGATGCCCATTGATGAATTCCTGGTGAATTACCAGGCCATGAAGGAATCGATGAAGGAAGCCAAGGCCGCGAAGAAGGAGATGATTGAGGCAAACCTGCGTCTCGTGATTTCCATCGCCAAAAAGTACACCAACCGAGGCCTTGCATTCCTGGATTTGATTCAGGAGGGCAACATGGGGCTGATGAAAGCGGTTGAGAAGTTCGAGTATCGCCGTGGTTACAAGTTCTCTACCTATGCGACATGGTGGATTCGCCAAGCTATCACGCGTTCGATTGCTGACCAGGCTCGTACGATTCGCATTCCCGTGCACATGATTGAGACCATCAACAAGCTCATGCGTGTGCAGAAGAAGCTGGTGCAGGATCTGGGCCGCGAGCCTTCCCCTGAAGAGATAGCCGCTGAGAGCGGTATGCAGGTGGAGCGTGTGCGCAGTGTGCTCAAGATGGCTCAGCAGCCCATCTCGATGCAGCAGCCTGTGGGTGATTCGGACGATACTTCCTTCGGCGATTTCCTGGAGGATAAGAGCGCGGAGAATCCCATGGATGGTGCCGCTTTCAATTCTCTGCGAGAAAAGCTTTCCGGTGTGCTCAATACGCTCAATGAGCGCGAGCGCGCCGTCATCGAGCAGCGCTTCGGTTTGAAAGATGGTAATCCCCGTACGCTGGAAGAAGTGGGGCGTCAGTTCAATGTGACCCGCGAGCGTATTCGCCAGATTGAGGCGAAGGCGCTGCGTAAGCTGCGACATCCTACGCGAATCGGGTGCATTAAGGGCTTCCTGGATTCCTCCGTCTCATGACGCGCGTTTTCGGACTGCTTGTTTTTTCAACAGCGCATGTGCTCCTACCGAGTGCGTGCGCTGTTTTTTTGCGTCTTTTTTCGTTGTTGGCTCACTTTGTGAGTGACTTTGCGCCGTGTATCTGATATGATATATGCACTTACCATGATGAGACCGTTTTCTCGTACTTCAATTTTCTCTCTTATCGCCATGGGGTCGCTCTCCCTGGTGCCCTCGCTCTCTGCCTTGGAAACAGCCGGTACTCCGGAGGCCGCTCGCCGTGAGATAGCTGCTCGCGATGCCCGCCAGCTGGTGCAGGAGGCACGAAACGCCTACAAGGCCGGTAAATATACGCAGGCTGTGGAGCACTACCGCAGTGCTTTGCTGACGCTGCCCAAGACGGATACGCCTTCCGGTAAGCGCTTTGAGCAGTTTGTGAAGCAAAGTCTGTCCGATGCGTTGATTGCCCGTGCCATTGATTACCGCACCGTAGGCCGCTATGACGAGGCTATCTCATTCCTGCGGGAAGCTCTGCAACTGGCTCCGGACAACAAGCGCGCGGAGGTGGAGCTGCTGCATACCTCGGATCCTGTTCGCCACAACCCGGCTCTGACGCCGCAGCATATTGGCGATGTGGAGGAGGTGAAGCGCCTGTTAGAGCTCGCCTACGGCCAGATTGACCTTGGTAAGTATGATGATGCCGTGGATTCTTTCCGCGGTGTGTTGAAGATTGACCCGTACAACAAAGCCGCGCGTCATGGCATGGAGTCGGCTCGCCGCCACCAGTCCGCGTACTATCAAGTGGCTCGCTCTTCAAATCGTGCCAAGATGCTCTCCGATGTGGATAAGCTGTGGGAGGAGTCGGTAACGGATGGTGCCCCGGTGGACATGCAGAGCGGCGGTGAGTTTGTAGCCGGAGTGGATGCGGAGGTGCAGGAGTCGTTTGCTCGGCGTCTCTCCGACATGATTATTCCGCAGATTGCTTTTGATGAAGCGACTATCACCGATGTGGTGGATGTGTTGCAGAATCAGATTAAGCGCTTTGAAAGCAATGGGGCAGAGCGCCATATCAACGTCACCACAAACTTCGGACGCCCTGATTCCGAGGCATATAAGCGACTGATGGGGCAGACCGTGCGCCTGACCCTGACGCAAGTTTCGGTGAAAGAGGTGCTGGATATGCTGGTGAATCAGCTGGGCATCAGCTACTACTTCACCCCCACCGGTGTGGAACTTTCCTACTCCGGGCGTGATTTCGGCCCGCTGATGGACCGTACGTTCAATGTGCCGCCGCATTTCTTCGACCCCTCAGCGCAGGAGGAAGATGAAGATGAGGAGGATGAGGAGGAGGGGTTCGCCGATGAGACCGGCGGTGGCCGCATGGCGGTGCGCCGCGTCAACCCGGTGCAGGTGCTCAAGCAGATGGGAATTTCCTTCCCCGAAGGCGCCACGGCTCGCTATTCTCCCTCCACCCGCCGTCTTGCCGTGCGCAACACGGCTCACAACCTCTCCGAGATTGAAGATTTGCTCAATACCCCGCTGGAGGAAGAGCGTCAGATTGTGCTCAACGTCATTGCCATGGAGGTGTCGGAGGACGATTTGAAGCAGTTGGGCTTTGATTGGTTGCTGAATGTCAATATCAACGGGTCGCTGCATCTGGCCGGCGGCCAGGAGACGGATGGAACGTATTTCAACGGCGAGACTCGTGTGCAGGGTGGCCAGGAAGGTGCCTTGATAACCGGTGGTCTTCGCAGCGGTAAGCAGGTGTTCTCTGCCGGTTCTGCCTCGCTCGACAACCTGATTAACACCGGCTCCGTGGCGTCGTTCCGTGGCGCAGAAACAGCTGTTTCTCCCGCTATTTTCGGTGTGCGCGGCGTCTGGGAAACGGGTGATGTGACGGTTGTTATGCGTGGCCTTGCCCAGAATAAGGGTGCTGATATTCTCCAGAATCCCCGCATCATTTTCAGCCCCGGCGCTGAGGAGCAGGTGGTGTTTGCCAATGTGCGCGAAATGTTCTTCCCGGAAACTTGGGAGGCTCCGCAGATTGCGGCGATGAACGGCAACAACTGGAACAATAACAACAACAATAATAACAACAACAACGTGGGGAACAGTGGCTCCACGGCTGCTATTGGTGCTACGCCGTCCGATTTCGTCCGATTTGGTATGACCGAGGATACCATAGGCGGTATCGGTACCATTTTACAGGTGCACAGCGCTGAAATTTCCGAGAACGGGCGTTTCGTCACGCTGGCTCTTACCTCCACCACCAATGAGTTCGAAGGCTTCATCAACTGGGGCAGCCCCATTCATTCCGCCATGTGGGCCGGCGATGGTAAGATTGAGTATTTCCAGCTTAATCCGAACTACATTCTGCAGCCCATGATTAAGCGTTATGTCGAGAACACCAAGATAACGGTTGTTCCCGGTACGGTGATTGTGATGGGTGGATTGAAGGAAGCCAGCGTTGTGCGATTCGAGGACAAGGTGCCCGTGTTGGGCGACCTGCCGCTCGTGGGGCGCTTGTTCCGTTCTTCCGGCGAACAGAAGAAGCGCAAGGCTCTTATCTATTTTGCAAAGGTTGATGTCATCGACCCGACTGGCCGTGACGTGGCGACCGGTGAACGCCCGTCCATGAACACGGATAAATTCTGAGGAAGGTAATAATACATGGGAAAGATAGAAGACGAAAAGTACACAAGCCGCGAAGACCGAGATTCGCAGGTTCGCAATATTATTAATCAGCTCAACGCCGACCGCCCGTCCAGCGAGAAATCACGCGAGGTGGTGGTGAGAGCCGACGGCACCAAGGCCATACGCGTGGTCAAGAAGCGTAAGGTCATGGTGTCCAACGATGAGAAGGCTCGTCGTACGCGCCGCAGCTTTGTGTATGGCCTGTTGATTTTATTTTTGCTGGTGGGAGCGCTGGTGGGACTGATTGCCTTCCGCATGTCGCGACTGGCCAGTGACGACTACTTCCGAGAGCTCGAAATGAGCATGTGCGAGGCTCTTGGGGCTGAGAATGTGCGCCTGACGGGGGGACGACTCGATGGCCTTACGCTCAAGGCAAGCAGCATCGTGATTGAGTTTGAAGGCGAGGGCATGGTGGCTCACGCTGAGATGAGCGATATTTCCGGCGTGCTTGCCACATCGTCATTTTTTACCGGCGTCTTAAAGTTTGATGAAGTGAAGATGGCGCGCGCCGGTGTCACCCTGCGCGATGGGGTTCAAAAACTCGATATCCCGGCCTGGCAGGGTGAGCAGCTGTGGGACATCAGCCGTGTGGTATGCGATGATTTCCTGTGCCGCATGGGAGAAGGGGATAAAGCTCCTTTCATGGTGGAGCATGCCTCGGCCTACATGTATTTCCCGGCCAAATCGAAAGATTCGCGAGTGCTGATAATGAATGGCGGACGCCTGCACCTGCGCGGCTGGAAGCCCATGGAGCTCATGGATGGGCGTGTTCAGATTTCCACGATGGCTCTCGAGAACATCCGCATGCGAGCCACGACAGAAATCATGCGCGAAAAGGGCAAGAAAGCGGATTCCTATCTTGAAATCAGCGGTAGTCTGGCACAGGGAGATGCGCTTGATAAGCCCCTGCAGGCAGATGCCGACAACATGAACTTTGCCGATTTTTCTCAGGGCCGCTTTTCCCATTTCTTTACGGCTTCCACCGTTGCCGCAAGCGTGGGTCGCAACAAGCCTACCTTTACCGTTTCGCTCCCCTTTGTGGCTGAAAGACCCGTGTTCAGTGGCTTATTCGGCTTAAAAAATATCCGCCTGACTTCTCTGCCGGCCGTGTTGGCTATCATCGAGCACATTGAACCGACCAAGCGTCGCCCCTACATGCCGCCGACCATTAAGAAGGGGCGTGTCTCCCTGGCGCATGAAGGGGAGGATATCAGCATCTCATTTACCGATGAGGATATGCGCGAGCCGGATTTGATGTCTCTGAGCGGTAAGATGATTGTGGGTGCAGATAATGCACTTTCCGGCAATCTTACCTACGGGATACCCGCAGGCCTGACGCACGTTGAGTATCCGGATGGTGCTGCTGACCCCATTTTCAGAGATGATGGTGTCATGGCATGGGTGAATACCACACTTTCCGGTGTGGCCAATGCTCCCACGGATAACTCAGATGAGCTGGATCGTCAGGCTGCGGCGCAGCGTGCCGAGCGTCCCGCACGTACGCCGTTTGAAAACATTGATATTGACGCGCTCAGCGATAAATATCTCGGCTCTTCACACAGTGTTTCCGGCGATACCAATGCTGCCACTGAGGCCGCCGAGGAAGCTGCCGGCGAGAAAGAGGCTCCCGCTCAGCCCAACAACTCAGGCAATCCTTTCCTGCCGCGCAAGAATACCAATCCTTTTGACACCCCCGATCCGTTTAACAATAAACCGGCTGATCCCTTCTCGCCGTCAGGTAGCCTGACGCAGCCGGTGGATTCCTCCGTATTCCCATCCCTGTAAAGCTCTTGCAAACATATGCCCACGACTGATTCCAACGAGGTAAGAAAGAAATGGTGGACCGTACCGCTCGGTCACATCGTCTGGTTTATCATGGCCTGCTTTTGCGCAACCTTGCGTAAGCGTATCGTCAGTCTGGAGGGACCCGATGATAAGATGGGGGATTACCAGTGTGTTATCGCGCTTTGGCATAACCGTGTCTTTTCGCCTATGCACGTTTTCCGCTACCTGGTGAAAGGCAAATTGACCATGTGCATTCTGACGAGTGCCAGTAAGGATGGCACCATGTTAGCTACGGTGGCAAAAAATTACGGCGTGCGCTCGGTGCGCGGCTCCAGCCATCGGCGTGGGGCTGCCGGGTTCCGCGATATGATGCGAGCCCTCAATGAGGGCGGCATGATGTGCCTGACACCTGATGGCCCCAAGGGCCCCCGCTACAAGTGCCGTCCCGGTGTGGTGCGTCTGGCTTCCATGAGTGGGTTCCCCATCATCCCCGCATGTATTGATTATTCCTCCTACTGGCGCATCAACAAGGCCTGGGATGGATTTGTCATTCCCAAACCTTTCTCCCGCGTGACTATTACCTGGGGTAAAAAGATTTACGTGCCTGCTGATATTACAGACGAACAGCAGGCTGAGTATTGCCGCATGGTAGAGCAGGCGCTTGCCCACGGCAGCCCCGACTTCGGGCCACTGGAAATTGATAATTAAACTGCTGAATATATGGCTACTACACTTATTGACGGAAAAGCTGTTGCTGCTAAGATTCGCGAGGGTCTTGCCGCTGAGATTGCAGAGCTGAAAGCACAGGGAAAGACGCCCGGTCTGGCTGTGGTGTTGGTGGGTGAAGACCCTGCCTCCCAAGTATATGTGGGCTCCAAGGTTCGCGCATGCGAGGAGCTGGGGCTTTATTCCCAGAAGTGGGAACTGCCGGCAGATACGACCCAGGAGCAGCTGGTGGAGCTCATTCATCAGCTTAATGCCGACGACCGCATCCACGGCATTCTGGTGCAGAGTCCGCCTCCGCCTCACATTGATGAGGAAGCTGTTATCCTCAATATCGACCCGCGTAAGGATGTGGATGGTTTCCATCCTGCCAACGTGGCCAAGCTTGTGCTGGAAGATGAGGAAGGCTTTGTGCCTTGCACCCCGCTCGGTTGCATGGAGTTGCTGAAGGCATACGGCATTCCTACCGCCGGCAAGCACGCTGTCGTGATTGGCCGCAGTCTGATTGTGGGTAAGCCCATGGCGAATCTGCTCGTCAGCAAGAAGGCTAACGCCACGGTTACGATTGCGCACTCCCGGACGGCTGATTTGCCCGCTGTGTGCCGCACGGCGGACATCATTGTGGCAGCCGTAGGGCGTCCTGAGATGGTGAAGGCTGATTATGTGAAGGATGGCGCCGTTGTTGTAGACGTCGGTATCAATCGCATACCGGATGCCACGCGTCCGCGCGGCTACCGCATTGTGGGTGATGTGGATTTTGAGGCGGTAAAAGACAAGTGCTCCGCCATTACACCCGTACCCGGTGGGGTAGGCCCCATGACGATAGCCATGCTCATGGCGAACACGGTGAAAGCCTGTCGCCAGTTGACTCGCTGATTCTTGCCTTTCTTGAGCCACTCGCGCTATTGTGTGAGTGGCTCTTTGATTTATCATGAAACTCACCCCTGATGACAAGGCTGATGTGGCACGCCACGAGGCTCTGCTGGCCGAGCTGCTGCAAATAGCGGAACATGTGTTGGTTGAGAATCCCCAAGTCGAGCTTTGTCCGCGCCAAGTGGCTCTGCTGGAGCGCTTGGAGTCCGCTTTTGCCGGGCAGAATTGCCCACCGGGTATCAGCCTGTTGAGCGGCGGGTTGGCGGAGGATGATTACCGCTCCCCGGCGGCTATTCGTTACCTGGATGCCGTGGATACCACTCCGCGCCATGATTGGCGGGCTCTCGAGCCGCAGTTGTTGCGCGCTTGTGAGGATGCTTTGCAATATTTGGAGCCGAAAGCCTTTTGTTATGTGCTGCCGGCCTATCTGCGCCAGTACCTTCTGCGGCCTGATTTTATGTGTACGGACAGCATTTTCTTCGTTATGAGCCATACCTCATGGAATAGCCGCGAGAAACTCGCACTGCTGACACCTGCGCAGCGGTCTGTGGTCCAGGACGTGATGAACGAGTACCGTTGGCGCGAGCAGACAATCAACGGCGATTGCGATGATAGCCTGCTGCCGTGGGAGTATGATTGCTACCGGAGCGAAGGAAGTGATGTTTCCGCCCATACCTACGCCGGCAACCTCGCGCTGGAGTATGCCATGCGCTTCGGCATGGTGAACTAACGGCACCTCTTCAGGAGCCAAACCAGCGCTGTAATTGCTACTATGCCGGCGATGCAAAGGGCATTGCTCACAAAGATGATGACGTGCCCGATGATTGTGTTGATTCCGTCATATTCACCGAAATAGACGCCTACTATGTTGCTTACCACCGTGAAAATCAGGGGCAGAGCAAAACAGATGTAGGGAGTCTCGGCACTCAATATCGGGCGCCGTTGCACCCATAGCCAGCCGATGTTGCACAGCAGCGCCGGCAATAGATAGCAAATCAGCAACAGTGTCAATATGCCGGCAGGCGGCAGGCTCTCCACCGTGTAGCGGAAGAGCACCCAGCCCAGTACGTAAACAAGCGGTAGCAGCAGGGTATAGAGCGCGCAGTATTTCATGGCGTTATTTCCATATTGTCCTCCAGAGGTACTTGACGGGGGCTGTGAGCGCTATGACGATGCCGGCGCTGATGAGGTTGGTGACAACACTGAACACGGCACTGAACACGGCGTAGTTCCTGTGGAAGCCGTGAATATAAAAATCCGCAAAGGCGCCGACAAAGGCCACGGCGGCAGGTATGGCAAGGCAGATGATGAGTGTCTCTCTGCTGCGAATCGGTTTCTTTTGAATCCACAGCCAGCCTACGCAGCAGAATACCCCGGGGAACATATAACACAGCACGGCCAGCATCAGCGAGCGCTGCATCTCCGTGGCTGAGTCCGGCAGGTATTGCGGATAGGGGATGTCGATAAATTTGACCGCAGAGGGGTTCCCTTGCGTGTTGGCGTCATTCGGGCAAAAGCGCAAGCCTCTCTGTTCCACTTCCAAAATAGGGTAAATCGTTTCAAATGTTTTGAGGTCAACCTCCTTGTCCTCCGGGTATAGGGGGGTGATGCCTTCACTGAAATAGTATCCCGGTTTTCCCTCTATCAGTTGGAATGTGGAGATGATTTTTTGTTTCATTTCCTCATTGTGAGGGATGAGGTAGTAGGTGCAGGGGTATCCATCTGCCGTTTTTGCTCGTACTGTTTCCGACTCCACTCCTGCGGGGAGCTCGCCCAGCCAGGGGGCTACCTCTTTGTTCCAGCCGGAGGCGGTATTGTGGTCGCTGTTACCCAGCCAGAAAAGCAGGGCATAGGTAAGTGTCAGTATGATGGCGTATAAATTGCTCGGTTTCATGAAGTTGTGGCTTATTTTTGAGGTTGCGGGGATGTGATTCGTCGCTTGCCGCGGAACTCTCCGGTGCGTTTTACTTCGATTTTATCTCGGGAAATCGTGGCGCGGTATGGAGCAACGTCTCCGCTGAACTCTGCCTGAAAGGTGAAGCTGCCATCTGCTGCCCAGGCTCCCCGCGAGCAGTACAGCTTCGTTTTGTTTTCTGATACCTCAAAGCTCAGGCCACCGTTCAGCAGTGCCTGCGGCAGATCTCTCACCGGGTAAAAACGGAATCCGCCTGTTGCGCGAGGCCATGCCTGTATGGCCAGCCATTTGCCATCCGGCGACCATGGTTGCAGCACGACCTCGGCGGCGGATTTGCCATGGCTCTGTGCCAGGAGAAACGTCCGCCCATCGCGGTGCCGCAGGGTGATTTCGGTGATGCGTTGCAGCGCCGGGGCTTCTTTGTGGCGGCGGCCGGTGTAGATGATTTTCCACTCTCCGCCGGGTGAGGCTACGCTCTGTTCGGCAGCTACCCAACTGTCTTCTTCATACACTAAGGGCTCTTCCGCTGCCGGACACAGCAGCGGAGCCAGAGCAAGAAACGATGCAGGAAATAATGCCTTCATACTTATATAGCGCATGACCGGGGGGAATTATTGCACGGACTGCTGAAAAAAAAAGGATTTTTTTAGCGGGGTTCCTGTTGCGTAATGCAGTGGATGGCGCCACCCTCAATGACGAGGCGGCGGGCATCGAACCCGATGACTTGTTTGCCGGGGAAGCACTCCCGCAGAATGCCCAGTGCTCGGTCGTCTTCCTTGGGCTGGTCAAACACCGGCACAATGACGGCACCGTTGCAGATGAGGAAGTTTGCGTAGCTGGCCGGCAGCTGCTCCAGGCGCCAATCCTTAGCGACAAGCGGTTGCGGCATGGGCAGGGGGATAATCTCCACGCGGTGCCCGGCCGGGGTGCGCAGGTCTTGCAGTCTTTCGTTGTTTTCCGCCAGGTGACGGTAATGAGGGGAGTGCGAATCCGGCTCCACGATGGATACTGCTGCCTCGGCATGAACAAAACGCACCATGTCGTCAATGTGGCCGTCGGTGTCATCGCCTTCGATGCCGCTCCCCAGCCAGAAAACTTGCTTTGTGCCCAGCATGCGGTGCAGTTCAGCCTCCACCTCAGCCTTGCTTACACCGGGATTCCGGTTCGGGTTGAGCAGCACGGCCTCTGTGGTGAGCAGCAGCCCTTCGCCGTTGCCCTCAATTGCTCCGCCCTCCAGTATCAGCTCGCTGCACAGGCGCGGCAGTTGCAGGCTTTCGGCTATACGAGCGGGCACCTCATTGTCCAGATTCCAAGGCGCAAATTTGCCTCCCCAAGCATTGAATGTCCAGTCTGCCAGCTGACGGGTGCCATCCTGCCGTTGCACGAAAATGGGGCCGTGGTCGCGGCACCACACATCATTGGTGGGGTGGTTGTACAGGGCATAGTTTTCCACGCCGTGGCTCTGCAACAGCGTACGGATGCCGGAGTGCAGGGGGGCGGCCGCATTGATGCGTACCTGCGCATGCGGTGCAATGGTGGCAGCCAGGGCGGCATAGTGCCCGGTCAGTTCATCCAGCCCTCCTTGCCAGAGGTCGCGGCGGTGCGGCCAGGAGAGCCACACGGCCTCCTGTTGTTCCCATTCGGCGGGCCAGCGCAGTTGCTCTCCCTGCATAGCTTGTGGTATATTCATGGCGATGATGTGGGGGGGGGTATCAGAATAGTGCGGTTTTGGTGCCGTCATAGGGGGCATTGAGGATGGCCTGCAAATCCGGCAGATCGTAGAATTGCTCCAGTGAGTCACCTTTCTGCTTACCGAATACGCCGACTTCGATGAGGTTGTACACCACATGTCCGAAGTCGCCGGAGCTGTTTAAGCCCCAGCTCCTCAATACAGTGGCTGCCAAGGGGCCGTATTCCTCCAGTGCGTAGGCGCAGGCTCCCAGATACAGCTCCCTGGCGCTCAGGTGCGGGCTTTTGTCGTCTTTGCAGAAGCGGTCCGCTGCGGAATCCAGCCCGGCACGCATGAACTCATACGCTTCCTCCGTGTACTGAGGGTAGCGTTCCACCAGTAATTCCACTGCTTTCTCAAAGCTCTGCTGCATGGCCGAATGTTATCATGTTGACACCTTTCTGGCAATGCAAAAGCATGCCATTATGCGGATTGGGCTTGCATGTGTTCCGCGCTTCCGCTAAAATCCCTCGCAGCATGGACATGACAACGTACAAAGTGGTAGGCTCTGTGAGCGATTGGCAGACCTGGTGTGAGACGGCAAAGCCGGAAACTGCCGCCGCCTGCGATTGGGTGGAGCTGCGTGTGGATGCCCTGCCGGCGGAGGTGACACCGGAGCAGTTGCTGGCCGGGCCTCGCCCTGCGTGCCCTGTGCTGCTGACGGTGCGCCATGAGAGCGAGGGCGGTTGCCGCAGCATGTCCGAAGCTGAGCGCGTGGCGGTGGCAAAGAAGCTGCTGCCGCTGGCCGCAGCTATCGACTGGGAAACGGCTCGACTGGCAGAAGCTCAGGAGCTTGTGACTGCTGCGCGTGCGGCCGGCGTGGTTGTTATCGCCTCCAACCATGATTTTGAGAAAACTCCCGATTTAGCGACTCTGCGTCGTCGCGAAGCTCTTGCGCGCTCTCTGGGGGCGGATGTGGTGAAGTTTGCGTTTCGCCTGCATACGGCTGAGGATATGATGGTTGGGGTGGAGTTGTTGCGCACGGCCACCGGGCCGATGGCTGTGATGGGGATGGGCGCACTCGGCGCCGTGAGCCGCCTGCTGTATGTGCAACACGGCTCCTGCCTTATCTATGGCTATCTGGGCGGCACCCCCACGGCTCCCGGCCAATGGGCGGCTTCGCTCTGCAAGACAGCGTTGGCTTCCACGGTTGTTCCGCTGTAAGTCAGGCTGCGGTATCAGATTTTATTGAGGACTTTTTTGGCCTCTTCCAATCCGTTGTCAGCCGCTTTTTTCATCCATTCCTTGCCTTTGTTTCTGTTTTTACCGACTCCGTTGCCTTGCAGATAGCATAAGGCTACATTGTACATGGCCGAAACGTTACCGCTTTCCGCCGATTTTTTAAACCACCGGAACCCCTCGGCATTATTCTTTTTCACGCCTTTACCGTTTTGGTACCTGAGCCCCAGTAGATTCATGGCGGCAGCATGTCCCTTTTCCGCCGCTGTTTTCAGTAATTCAATGCCTTTCTGCGTATCTTTCTCCACCCCTTTACCCTCCAGGTAACAGACGGCGAGCTCGGATATCGCATCAGTGTCGTCTTTTTCTGCCGCTTTCTTAAAATACTCTACGGCAAGTTCCTGATTTTGCTCCACCCCTCGACCGTTCAGATAGAGAATACCCATGCCTGTTATGGCCGTCACGTGGTTTCTTTTCGCAGCCTTCAACATGAGCTCTGCGCCCAGGGAATCATTTTGTTCCACGCCGGTGGAGGTCAGGTAACATAGTGCGAGTTGGGTCATGCCTAAGGCATTTCCCCAGTCTGCCGAGCGGCGATAGTATTCTACAGCTTTATGAGTGTCCGTTTCCACTCCGAATCCGTTTTCATAGCATTTTCCGAGTATAAAAGCAGCGGTGTCGCAGCCTTTGTCGAGGGCCTGTTGCAGTCGGCGTATGCCCTGTTCGGCTCTGTTGGGTTCCTCCTGTGCCAGGGCGAGGCATAAAATGCCGCTGAGCATCATGGCCTCCCGATATCCCAGCTCGGCACTTTCCTCGTACAGCTCCAGCGCTTTTTGTCTGTCTTTCGGAATCCCTATGCCCTCATTGTAGCAGGAGCCCAGTTGGCAGATGCCGGCAGCATAACCCTGGCTGCGCACTTTCTCCAGCAGCGCCACGGCCGCAGATTCGTCTTTATCCACACCGAGTCCATGCAGATAGCATTGCGCTAACCAGAACTGCATGTCGGTATCACCGGCTTCTACGGCAGGGCGCAGCTTTGCGAGCGCTTGGCGGTAGAGATCCTCTGCCGTTACCGGGTCGGCCGTCGTGCCCTGTCCGATACGCAGACAGTTGGCTTTGGCAAGCGTGCCGAACGGGCAACCGCGCTCCGCCGCTTGACTGAACAATTCGTACGCTTTTTCAAAGTCCTGCTCGACCCCGTTACCTTTTTCCGTGGCTTTACCCAAATTGTGAGAGGCTACGGGCAGCCCCAGCTCGATGGCCTTTTTGTACAATTCGACCGCTTTTTCAGAGTTTCGCGCGGTGCCGGTACCGTTCTCGTAATAGAAGGCCAGATTACTGATGCCTACTCTGTAGCCCTGTTCTGCACTTTTGCTACAGTATTCGAAGGCTTTATTCTGATCCGGCATTTGTCCGGTCAGGCCTCTGTCGTGGAAGAAGGCGAGCACTTGTTGCGCCACGGCGTGTCCGCCATCGGCCGCTTTTGTCAGCCATTGCATGCCAATTGCCTTATCTGCCGTGCAGTTGATACCGTAATAGCGCATACAGGCCAGCAGGTACTGCGCCTCGGCGTTGTTGTTATCCGCTCGGCTGATGATTTCTTTCTCCAACTCGGCGTTTTCCTGAAGCCGGGAGGCGAATGCCGGTAGCTCCCAGACTTTGGGGATGGAATAATCGTTCTGGTGCGCCAGAAAGTCGCTGATAAACTTATCCGTTTCGGTGCGGATGGCTGCCAATCTGGCCTCTTCCCGTTGTTTCGCGGCTTCTTGCTCGGCGGCGATGCGTTGTTGCTCTTCTTCATCGGCTGCGCGGCGTTGTTGTTCCTCGCGGAGTCTGGCTTCCTCCTGAGCCGCTATTTGTTGTTGCGCCCGTTCCTTATCCCGGCGCACTTTGAACCCAATGGCCATGAGCGAGGCCAGTACGAGCACAGCTGCGATACTCATCCATTTGAAGAAACGCGCCCATGACTTGCCGGGCTTGGATTTCTCCGCCTGTGCAAGAGCTGTCTGCCATGCAAGCGGACTCTGCCAGCGTTCTTCGGGCCACAGCGCCAGCGCTTTATCGATGGCGGCCAGAAAGCCGCGAGAGAAGCGGTCGGCTAGTGCCGGATTGTCAGCCAGCGGGGTGTAGGGATCCGTTTTCCCCATGCGGTCAATGCTGCGGGGCGGCTTGCTCCCGGTAATAAGGCGGTAGCATGTGGCTCCCAGGGAATAGACATCGCACCAGGGACCTTTCTTTCCGTCGTGCTGAAGTTGCTCAATGGGGGTGTAGCCTGCGCTTTCAATCATGGTGGCGGAATGTTCGCTTACCATGGTGCGAGCCGTGCCGAAGTCGATGAGGATGGGGGTGGTGTCATTCTCCAGCAGGATGTTGGCCGGCTTGATATCCCGGTGCAGCAGGTTGTTGCTGTGCAGGTAGGTGAGTGCCTCCAGCAGTTCCAACAAGATGGGTTTGAGCCATTTCTCATCAATTTGTGCCGGAGCAGGGGCGGCTTTGTCCAGTTCCTTGCCGCCCACCCAAGGCATCACATAATACGCCGTACCCAATGCTTTGAATGCATGCAGCACGCGTACAATGTTGGGGTGGTGGAGCTTGGCCAGAGTACGGGCTTCGGCCAGGAAGCGCTCCAGTGCCCAGTTGTACGTTTCCACCATACTGCTGCCGCCGGGCACGACCCTGTGGGAGGTGGCATCGCGCGTGGCGTAGGAGGTCGGCATATTTTCCTTCACCACGACTTCGCAGTCGTTTTTCTTGTCGTAGGCGAGGTAAGTGACGCCGAATCCGCCCTGTCCCAGAGTGCGAATGATGGAGAAACTCCCCAGCAGAACACCCTTGGGCAGTTCCATCACGTTAGCGGTGTCTGATACCTTCTTGTCCATGGTGGTGCAGCTGTCACTTTTCTTGTTGTAATTCTTTTAATCGTTTAACCGCATCTGCATGCTGTTGTTCGGCGGCTTTTCGGTACCATTCCATTGCTTTCTGCCTATCCTTTTGCACGCCGGTGCCCCGCTCATAGCATTGGGCGAGTCTGTACTGTGCTTTGGGCAGTCCGAGCCGGGCGGCTTTATCAAAGTATCCGAACGCTTTGTTTATGTCGATGGCCGTCCCCTTACCGCGTTCGTGGCAGGTGCCTAGGTTGTAGTAGGCTTCCGGCAGGTTTTGTCTTGCTGCCAGGGTGTAATAGTAAATGGCCTCGTTGTAATTTTTTTCCAGACCGCCTTCACCGGATTCGTAGCACACCCCCATATTGAATTGAGCGGAGGCATAGTTTCGGGCGGCTGCTTTGGCAAACCACTCCACTGCTAGCTTTTTATCGAGCCGGGTGCCGCGCCCCGTGGCGTAGCAACACCCCAGATTGTATTGAGCTACGGGTTCATCATGCTCGGCGGCTATTCGGTAGCATTCAAAGGCTTTCTGCAAGTCGGGCTTCATTTGCTCCGTGCCGTATTCGTATAGAATGCCCAGATTACTCAGCGCCAGCATGTGCCGGTTCTCGGCGGCTCGCTTGTACCATTCAAAGGCTTTAGCTGTATCCTGTTCCACCCCTTGCCCGTTGGCGTAGCAAAGCCCTAGGGTGAACTGAGCATCTGTCACGTTAGCGGCTGCGGCTGCCTGATAGCATGCTATGGCTTGGGCGAAGTTTTGTTCTGTGCCAATTCGGTCTTCGTAGCAGAGCCCCAGGCGGAAGAGCGCATCAAAGCTTCTGCCGGAAGCCTGTCGGAACAGCTCGAAGGCCTTTGTGGCGTCTTGCTCTACCCCGATACCGAGCTCATAGCAGTGTGCTACCATCGTTTGAGCCGCCGCAGATTGCTTTTCCGCTGCTCTCATATAGTGTGCAAAGGCCCGGCGGTCGTCCTTCTTTACCCCGATCCCTCGTTCATAACACATCCCCAGTCGAAGCACCGCCCGGTAGTCTCCCCGGGTAGCTGCTTGCTGATAATATTTAACGGCTTCCTGCGCTTTTTGAGGGACGCCATAGCCTTGCTGATAGCAGTTGCCCAAGACCAGCAAGGCATCGGTATCCTGAGCTTCTGCGCGGTGTCTGGCTATACCGGCGCCTTTTTCATAAAAGTCATCGGCGGCTTTTTCATTTTTCGTCACGCCTCGCCCATGGTTGAAGACGTGTCCCAGTTCGAGCATGGCCTGATAATCGTTGGCTGTGGCTGCGTTGTGCAGGTATTGCAGGCCTCGCTCGGGCTCTGCTTGGACACACTCACCATAGAGGTAGATGCGCCCCAGTTGGCGCATGGCTGCCGGGTGTCCTTTTTCCGCAGCCTGTTCAAAGAGTTTCAGGCCGGTTTTCGTGTCGCGCGGCATGCCATCGCCGTACCAATGGCATGCGGCCAGGGAGCAGAGAGCCGGGACATGTCCCTTGTTTGCGGCTTGCGCGTAAAGTTCTGCCGCTTTACCGAGGTCTTGCTCCGCATCTATTCCGTTGTAGTAATGCCAGCCAAGTGCATGCTGTGCCATGGCACTGCCCATTTCCGCAGCGCGGTGCAGCTGTTGCATGCCCGCTTCAGGCTGCGGCGCCATACTCAGGCCGTAATACAGAATGCATGCCCAAGTGTAGGCGGCGTCCGCATGCTTGTTTTCCGCCATCGTCTTTATCATGTGACTGACGTTGATGGCGTTCTTCAGATTGTCCGAAAACGTCGACAGCTTCCAGGCGCAGGGGCGGGCGAATGATTCCTGCTCGCTGATGAAGAAATTGATGAATCGCTGCGCACGGGCTTCCTCTGCATCGGATTCCGGGGGAGGGGGCTGCGTGGCGGGCTGAGGCATGGCAGGCGTCGACAGGGCGGGGGACTGTGGTGTCTGCTGCATCAGCAGGACGGCAGCGGCCACGCTGCCCGACAGTAGCGGCAGAATCCACAGAAGATGCTTTCTGACATTGCTGCGGCGGGAAGCGGCGGGGGGCATTACTTCCGTTGATGGCGGCGCAGGCGGGAGATTCCGGTTATTCTTGCCGAGGTCTTTCGTGGGGGGAAGACTGCCGCTGATGGGGGATTGCGGCAGCAGGGGCTTGCTGTCAGAATCTCCCAGCAAGGCTTGTTGCCATTCGCGGGCACTCTTCCATCTTTGGGTGGCTTCGTAGGCCAGTGCCTTGTCGATGCCGGCCAGGAAGGGCGCGGAAAAACGAGCTGCCAGCGAGGTGTTGCTGCTGAGCGGTACATAGGCATGGCAATCGGCTCGGCGGGCGGAGGCCGATGCCGGGCGTGCCCCGGTGATAAGGCGGTAGCAGGTGGCACCCAGTGCATAGATGTCGCTGCTGTCGCTTATTTCCTTGTTGTGCGTCAATAGCTCGGGAGCTGTGTACCCCGGTTGTTCTCTCACGGTGCCGGTATAGGTCTCGATACTTTTTTCCGGCACGCCGAAGCGGGTGATGAGTGGCTTTTGATTGGGGGCTGTCAGGATGGAGGCCGGCGTCAGCTCCCCGTGGTGGAGGTTGTGGGTGTGCAGTGCCTGCAAGGCATCCAGCACCTCGATGAGCAGCGGGCTGAGCCATTGCTCGGTAAGCTCCCCGGCTGGGGGGGCGCTGGTGCTCAGCTCCTGCCCTTGCAGGCATGGGGTAACATAATAGGCCGTGCCGAGTGCTCGGAAGGTCTGCTTGACTTGCCCGATTCCCGGATGGAGGGTTCGGGCGAGTGCCCGAGCCTGCGCCAGATAGGCGTCCAGTGAAACAGAGTAGGCTTGCTGCGAATCTGACCCCGACTTCGTGACAAGGAAATTCGTGCCGGTATTGCGCGAGACGAGCGGTTGGGGCGCGTGTTCTCTGATGAGCACATGCTGCCTGGTATCGCAATCGAGGGCACGGTAGGTGATGCTGCAGCGGTCTTGCCTGACGACCTGCAGGATGGCATAGGAGCCAAGCTGTAGGCCGGAAGGAAGAGGCGGTACAGGCTCACCTGCCGTTTTCTGAATGCCCTTTACCATGATTTACCGAGTGCGGTCAGCCTCTCTTGTGCCTGTTTGTTACCCTTGCGGGCTGCTTTCTGGTACCACTCAATGGCTTGGTTCGTATTTCTGGGGGTGCCGACGCCATTTTCGTAGCAGAGAGCCAGCATGCGCATGCCATCGGTATTGCCGAGATCCGCGCTTCGGCGGAAGCTCTCATAGGCCTTGTTGTTATCTCTGGTCACGCCGACTCCGTTGACGTAGCACAGGCCGAGGTTTACCAGAGCCTGGCTGTGATTCTGCTCTGCCGCCCTGCTATACCAGGCAAAGGCCTGATCGGGGTCTTTATCAACCCCTTCGCCGTTTTCGTAGCATACGCCCAGGTTAATCTGCGCCTTGGCACTGCCGTTATCAGCCGCTTTACTGTACCAGTAGACAGCCTGTGTCGCATCCTTTTCCGCTCCGCCTCTACCGTCCTGGTAGAATAAGCCTACCTTGAACTGCGCTTCCGCATGGTCCTTTTCGGCTGCCGTTTTGTAGCATTCAAAGGCTTTGTTGTCATTTTTAGCGGTGCCGATGCCGTCTTCATGGCAGTTGGCCTCATACCAGAGGGCTTTGGTGTTGCCCTGATCCGCCGCCGCCTTGAAGCAGCGGAAGGCTTTTTCCTCGGTCTTGGAGCACCCCAGGGCGTTCTGGTACATGACTCCGAGTGTCAGCTGATATTCCTCCTCACCGCTTTCGGCACCGAGCACCAGCTCGGGCATGGCGTTGCGGAACCACGACTGGGCGCGTGCCGTGTTCTTGGGTACGCCGCCCATCCCGGTAAGGTAGCAGGAGGCGGTCTCGGCCATGGCAAGCGGGCAGCCCTTTTCGGCGGCTTTTACCATGTATTCAAAGGCACGCCGCGGGTCTTCATTGCAGCCTATGCCTCGGAAGTAGAATAGCCCCAGGGTGTACAGCGCTCGCGGATTCCCGGCTTCGGCGGCGCGGCGCAGGAGCGAGTGGGCTTCATTCAGGTTCATGCCGATACCTTCGCCGTTGCGGTAGCAGTTGGCCAGTGAGTAGGTGGCCGGTGTATGCCCGCCATCGTGAGCCCGGCGGTACCAGCTCACCGCCTGCTGAGCGTTGGCGGTCCGCCCCAGCCCCTTTTCGTAGCAATAGCCCAGCGCATGCTGCGCATGGCGGTGATTCTCTTCTGCCGCCTGTTGCAGCAGCCGCAGGCCTTCCGCTTCGTTCTTGGTGCATCCGAGGCCATCCTTATAGGTGCAGCCAAGCACATACATGGCGTTTGTGTTGCCGTCTTCAGCAAGTATTTTCAGGCCTTCTCCTATGTCTTTGTGCAGGCTCAGCTCGTCTGCCAAATGTGAGATGTGCCAAGACTTCGGCCAGGCGTGGTGACGCTGAGCCTCCAGGAAGGAGGTGATGAAGCGGTTAGCTCGCTCGACAGCTTTTTGTCTGGCCTGCCGTTCAGCCTCGGCCTCGTCCGGCTGGGGCTCCGGCTCTGCGGTAGGCTCGGGCGTGTCGTTTTCCGGTTGGGGGGTATTTGTTTCCGGTGTTTGCTCGGTTGTCGTCTGCTCATCCGGGGTGGTTGATTCCTCGGCCGGTATATCGTATCTGCCTGCGGCGTCGGCCTGCCCTCGGTTGCCCAGGAACCAGTAGGCGATACCCAGCGCAGCCACGATAAGAGCCGAGAGGCCGGCTGCAATGGCTACGGCTGTTTTGTTGAGCTTTTTGCCGCCGCTTGCGGGTGGGGGCGGGGGTGGGTCGTCATCGTCTCCTCCGGGCGGGGGAGGCGGGCAGATGCCGGTGGGCAGGTGGAATGTGGGGGGGAGCGGCTCCTCTTCTGTCAGCGAGATGCTTTCCACCTCAACGCTTTCTTCTTCCGGTTCGGGCGTCTTGCTGCTATTGAGGGCGAGCTGCCATTCTTGTGTGGTCTGCCAGCGGTCGTCCGGCCACAGTGCCATGGCGCGGTCGATGGTAGCCAGAAATTCCGGGCTGAATCGGCTGTGCAATTCCGTGCGGGGCTCCAGGGGGCGATAGGTGTCTTCCCGTCCCATGCGATCCAGGCTGCGCGGGGGGCGCTCGCCGGTAAGGAGTGTATAGCAGGTGGCACCCAAGGCGTAGACGTCGCACCACGGGCCTTTTTGTCCCTTGGCCTGCAACTGTTCGATGGGGGTATACCCGGCGCTCTCAATCATGGTGGCAGAGCGCTCACTAAGCATGGAGCGAGCCGTGCCGAAGTCAATGAGCACGGGGTTGTCGCCGGCGTCATTGAGCAGGATGTTGGAGGGTTTGATATCTCGGTGCAGCAGGCTGTTGCTGTGCAGGTAGGAGAGCGCATCAAGCAGCTTGCCGAGGATGGGGCGCAGCCATTGCTCATCGATTTCAGCAGGTGGCGGGGCTCCCTTACCCAGCTCTTTGCCGCCTACCCAGGGCATCACATAATAGGCAGTGCCGAGCGCGCGGAAGGCGCAGGCGACACGCACGATATTGTCGTGATGCAGGCGTGCCAGGGTACGGGCTTCTTCCAGGAAGCGATCCAGCGCCCAGGCGTAGGTGGCGGCATCGTTGGAATTACCGGTCGCTGACACCATGAATGAGGTATTGTCACGGCATGCCAGAGCAGCCGGTAGATTCTCCTTGATGACAACCTCGCAGTTATTCTTGATATCCCTCGCCAGATAGGTGACACCGAATCCACCCTGACCCAGGGTGCGTATGATGGTGTAGTTGCCTAGCTTAACGCCGGGCGGAAGTTCGAGAGATAACTGCTCCGTAGTTGTGATGATTTCGCTGTTAGTCATTTATTTATTGAGTTTTAATAAGTTGTTGCGAGCCTCTTCGTGGTTCATTTGTGAGGCCTTTTCGTAGTGTTCGATAGCTTTGTCCCTGTTGATTTCGGTGCCGGTTCCGTTTTCGTAGCAGAGAGCCAGCCGGAAATGCGCCTGCGGATAGTCCATGTCGGCTGCCGCCTTGTAGTATTCAAAGGCTTTTTGCAAATCCCTCTCGGTGCCGATTTTCAGTTCGTAGCATTCGCCAAGGGCGTAAAGAGCCGGGGCGTACTGCTGCTCTGCGGCGGTGGCATACCATTTGAATGCCTCCGGGTGCGAGACGTCTGTTCCGGTGCCGTTCTGGTAGCACATGGCGAGTCTGAACTGGCTGATGGGGTCGCCCAGTTCAGCGTTGGTGCGGTAGTCGCTTATGGCTTTTTTGTGCCAGAATGTTGCGAGTTCGCTATTGGTGAGCACGCCGATGCCGGTTGCATAGCAGTCCCCCAGCCTTTCCATGCCGATGGGGAACTGAGCCTCTGCCGCCAGCCGGTAAAGCTCAGGGGCACGGGTGGCCTGTTGCGATGCTTCGAGGCTTTGAGCCAGTCGGCACAGGGCAGGGGGATAAAGTTGTGCCGCGGCCGTCTCGTAGTGCTCTCTGGCCTTTGCCGTGTCGGCCGGTACGCCCAGTCCGTTCTCGTAGCAGTAACCGAGTGTGGTGAACGCCGGTGCGTATTGTTGTGCCGTGGCCTTGCTGAGCAGCTCGTGGCCGGCTTGCAGGTCGCGCGCGCAACCCAGGCCGAACAGATACCGCATGGCCAGCTCGTGCATGGCGGGCGCATGGCCACCGGCTGCTGACTGCCGGAGCAGTTGCAGCGCTTTTGTTGGCTCTTTTGTCCCGCCCAGACCGAGCGAGAGCACGGCAGCGGCGGCATGAGCCGTTCTGGCATCCTCCTCCGCCTGTTTCAGTAGTGTTTCACGAAGCTCCGGCTTCTCTTGCAGCAGAGCCATGGCTTCTTTCATTTGCCAAGCGTGCGGCAGTGCCCGGTATTGGCGCCGGCTTTCCAGCGTCTGCACCAAGTGGGCGGCTGCTTCCTTCAACCCACTGTTGCGTATGCCCCGGTAAATGAGCTCGCCCCCGCCCACTGCCAGCAGCAAGCATACGGTAAGCCACAGTTTGCGGTAGTTGCGCTTTACCTCGGGCTTCTTGCCGCCTATGATGGCGTAGCGCCACTCCGCTGCGCTTTGCCAGCGTTTCGCGTAGTCGCGCTCCATGGCTTTGTCGATGGCTTCCAGAAAACGCGCCGAGAAGCGGGCGCGGATTCCGTCGTCGCTCATGAGGGGGACATAGGTATCCTTCACGACGGTGCGGTCCGTACTGGGGGGCGGATTCTTGCCGGTGATGAGCCTGTAGCATGTGGCGCCCAGCGAGTAAATATCGCTCCAGGGACCTACGGGAAGCTCGGCACAGATTTGTTCGAAGGGGGTATAACCGAGGGATTGCACCACGCAGGAGGAACGAACGTGGTCGATGGTGCGGGCGCACCCGAAGTCGATGAGGATGGGCTCGCCCGCCTCATTGAGCAGGATGTTGTTGGGCTTAATGTCACGGTGCAGTAATCCATTGCTGTGCAGATACTCCAGCGCCTCCAGAAGTCGGGCGAGGATGTCGGTGAGCCAGGCCTCTGTTATCTCGGTGGGCTTCGGTGCTTCTTTTATCAGCTCTTTGCCGCCTACCCATGGCATGACGTAATAGGCTGTGCCGAGAGCCTTAAAGGCTTTCAACACCTGTACGATGTTACGGTGATGGAGCTTGGAGAGTGTACGTGCTTCCGTGAGGAATTTTTCCAGATAATTCTCGTACAACGAAGTTCCTTCAGCAGCACAAAGCGGTTGCACATGCTTGTTGGCGATATTGCGGCAGGCATAGGCAATCGGTAAGTTTTCTTTCAGCACAACATCTCGGTTGTGCTCGCGGTCATGTGCCAGGTATGTGATGCCGAAGCCGCCCTGTCCCAGGGAACGCCGGATGACATACGGCCCCAGCTTGACGCCGGGCTCCAGCGCCACAGAAAGTATCTTTTTCTGCGATGCGTAGGGCGCCTGGGGTTGCTGTATCTGACTTGTCATAGCCGGGTCAGAAGCTGAGATAATAGACGGGCTTGGCCGAAGTAATCTTTCCTTCGCTGATACTCAGAGAAAAGGAATCGTAGCTGATGCTGTAGTGTTCGCCGTAGATGGCGACGGTGTGCTCCGAGGAGATGGAGTAGCATCGGACGTTTTCTTCGGGTGCAGGGGCTTTGTCCGGTTCTCCTTTGGTGTTGAGCGAGTCAGAGGCGGCACCGGTGCTTTTTTGGCGGCCGGATGGTTGACTCCGAAGAATCTGATTGTCATCGCTCTCATTGAAGTCTGCGGCTTTTTCTGCCACCGAATGTGTGTCGACCTGGCCTTTGTCTTTTGATTCCTCGGAAGAAGCGGTCGGATTTTCATCGGCAGGCTCTGTGGTGGGCGGGGCAGGTGTTTGCTGCGGCGTAGCGTGCTCGGTGTCGGCGGGCGGTGTTGCTTCCTCCGGGCTCGCGGTTTCCCCTACCTTTTCCAGCGGGGATTTTGTTTCGGCGGGCGGTGTACTGCCGGTGCCCTGCATGTAGCCTACCCATGCGCCGCCTATAAGTGCGGCAATGAGCAGGAGCCCGATGGCAATGCCGCCCCACGGTATGCGAGTGGGGGTGGGCTCCGCAGCGGGCGGAGGGGTATAGGCGGCGACAGAGGGTGCCTTGGGGTACACCCAGATGGCGGACACATTGTCGGATTTGCCGTCGGCGGCTTTCACTGCTTGCTGTGCCATCTGTTCGAGGCATGTTTGGTATTCTTCCCCTGTCATGGCTTGCCATTTGTTCAGCGGCCAGCATTCATCGGGCAGCTGGTTCCAGAGGCCATCGCAGCAGAGCAGGAATGAATCCTGCGGGGTATAGGTGCCCCGGCTGACGTGCGGCTCCACCTCGCCGCTGCCCCCGAGTGCCTGGGTAAGTACACTCTGGTCGGGGTGATCCTTTGCCTCTTCGGGGGTGACGGCGCCGCTTTCGATGAGCCGGCGCAGGAGCGAGTCGTCGGTGGTGAGTTGTTTCCAACTTCCGTTGTCTGTGATATAGCAGCGGCAGTCGCCGGCATTGAGCACGGTGTATTGCCCGCCGGAAAGGTAGGCTACCACAATGGCGCATTTGCCGCTCAGAGCGGCTTTGCCGCCGGATTTGCGGATGATGGTTTCGTGCGCTTTTTTAATGGCGTGGGTCAGGGTGGCAGCTGCGTGTTCGGGGGATACTCCGGCGGCCAATTCTTCCTTCCAGATCTTGCGCATGCAATCCACGGCAATGCGCGAGGCCTGTGCTCCGCCGGCATGGCCGCCTGCTCCATCGGCCACTACGGCCAGGGTGGCGTTGGCGGATTGCCAGCAGCCTTCGGAGTCCTGCTGCGAATTGCGGTCGCCCAGCAGGGAGACGGTGGCGGCGCGGGCTTTCTTCTTCTCCATGACCGGCTGCTGATGTTCCGCCGCAGGGGGGGCTTCCTCATCATCTGCCGTATCCTTAGCCTGTAACTCAGCCTCTTCTTCCTCGGTAAGACGTGCAGGGATTTCCACCGTATCGGGAATGACTACTTCCACGATTTCGGTGATGGCGGTCACCGAAGGGGGCTCAACCTCTTCCGCAGCGGGTGCTTTCGTCTCATTTGTCTCCGAAGCCGTGGGGGTATCCTGGGATTTTGAGACGATATCAATGATGATGATGGAGGCGTTGTCCTGGTTGCTTCTGTTGAGTTTCTGCAATTCGGCGGTCAGGGCTTTGCGTGCCTGTCGGGCGCTTGCCTGGCGGATTTCGGGGGAATTGAGCCATTTTTCCCATCCCTGCTGCACGAGCGGGGAGAAGCCGTCGGAGCAGATAATGATGCGGTCGCCCGGCTCGCAGGAATGCGGGTTGGCGATGTCCACCGCTTCAATGTTATCTCCGCACACCGCCGCGAAGAGTGCATTGCGGGGACCGGGGGCTGCATCTGCCTCCGCCTGCGTCATTTTTCCCATTTTCACCCGTTGTTCCAGCTCCCATTCCCAGGTGTGGGCATTGTTGAGTTTTCGGATGCTGTCGCCTTTTTGGAGATAGAGCAGGGAGTCGCCCACGCTCACCCAGCTGATGCCTTCCTCTGTGATTTCCACGGCAATGAACGTGGCGCCGGCGCCATCCGTAATGGCGCCGTGGCGCTTCAGCTCACCGATAGTGGCGTTGGCTTTGCTGAGGGACTTTATCAAATCCCGCCCCATCTCTGTGTGAGATTTGACGAAGGTGTTGACAATCAAACGGCTGGCTTTATCTCCGTCTCCCATGCCACCCATGCCATCTGCCAGCACGGCAAGCAGGTGTTGAGCTGGTGCATCTTCCATTCGCGGACAAAGGGCGATGTAGTCCTCCTGATATTCGCGAGTGCCTATCCACTGTCCGCCGGAGGCTGACACGTGAAATTGTGGCAGGGTGGTGATGAGGGATTCCATGGTGAAAAGTGCGGTGTGTGTTAGGTGTTATCAGATGTTGCTGTAGTCCCAGGTGAAGTCTTCACCACAGAACGGAATAAAGCGCAGAGTGGTGAGGCCGGACATCTTGAGAATTTCGCCGGCGGTAATTTCCGTTGGTACGGAGGTGACGATGTCGCCATCGCTCATTTCGGTCATCTGAGTGGATTCCGGTGCCTTTTCGACATAGAACTGACGCTGTTTTTTGCGGTAGTAAATGATAATCTGGCGGCGGGAGATAGTGTTGTCGCCTTCGAGGCTGATTTGGCAATCGCGGTCGCGTCCTACGGTGTTGAAGCCATAGCCGATGGTGAAGGACTTGCCTTTCAGCGGGCCGGTAATGGCCACCAACCAGCCCAGCACCCACTTCTCCTGCGGCACACTGATGGAGGAGGCAGCAGCCTGCGGCTTGAAGAGACGCGTTTTGCCGTCATCTGCCGAGCTGCTTACCGGAGACGGAGCCGGCTGCGGCTGGGGTGTCACGGGCGGAGGTGTCGGCACGACGGGCGGGGTTGATACTTGCTGCCCGCGGGGAACAACGATGGTGCCCTGGTCACTGGGAAGCGGCGGTGGCACATATGCTCCGGCCGGCTTTTGTGCGGTGAGCGGTACAATGTCTACCTGGATGGTTTCGTCTCCGGTATTGGATGCCGACAGGGGCACGTTTTCGATGCGGATTGTCTTGGCGTCTGGGGAGTAATTATTGTTCATGGTGGTGTAGGTGAAAGTGAGTTAAAGTGAAAAATCGGTTGAGTCGTTAATGCTTGTAATGACGGGAAGCGTGAAGCGGAGTTTGATGTAGCCGAGCTCGAATTCCGTGCCATCGTGCAGGATGAGCTCTCGACATATCGTTTTGTTGGCGTAGATTTTGTTTTTGGAGCCGGAATCCACAATAGTCCATACTCCTTCGCGATTCAGCTTGATAACACAGTGAATGGCCGATACGGAGGGGTCATCGAGGCTGATGTGGTTGGTGGCATCGCGACCGATGTTGACTAAGTGGGAGCGGATGGGCCAGCGTTGCCCGGTGTCCGCATTCTCCAGGAAGGCGAGCGGTTCCTCCGAAATCGGCACTTCTGTGATGTCGGTCGTGGCGATTCCTGCCTCCTCCACCGGGGGCGTTGGCGGGGGGCTTTGCTTTTTGTTGCGGCGCTTGCGAGCGGCGCAGACGGCGGTGGTGATGATGAGAATCAGGATGACAGCCCCGCCGCTTATGTAGTAGGCTGGGTATTGCTGAAGGTGGCTCTGCGGCTCAGGTGTCGGCTCGGCAGGTTTCGGGGCGGGAGCTTGCGGTTCGGGCAGGGGATGGCGGCGCCCCAGCATGGCAAGCAGGTGCGATTCCTGAATATCATCCGGTGTGGTAATCTGTTTGTCGTCGCTGAACTTCCGAATACGTTCCAGGCGGCTGTCGGTGTCGAGTGTCGTGCACTCGCTGCCCAGTAATTCAAAGGCAGCGGGGAGTTCATCGGCCGGGGCATTTTTGAGCCTGGCGGCAGCGGGGCGCAGGGTGTCGAGCCTGTCGCGAACGCTCTCGACCAGTGCCATGATTTGTGCGGTATTCCAGGGCTCTTGGTATTCTGTATTCAACAGTTTCGCCATTGTTTCTTCGCCTTTCGTTACCTCGTTGAATACGGCACGCAGGGCTGTCTCCGCCTCGGTGGGGGGCGGGGGGGCGATGGCGAATTTGTTGTGAATTTCGTGCAGGGCTTCAGTGCTCAGCACCAGCTCACCGGTGGTATTGCCGCTTTCGTCTGTCAGCTTAATATGCAGCGCTTCGGCTGTGATGGTGTTTTCCGGCAGAATCACGCTGAAACTGCCGCTGGCGCGGTGCTCCAGGTAATCGAGGCTGCGGGCAAAGGAATCCGCTTTGGCGGTGTCGGGGGTGCTATCCAGCTCGGTGAAGATGCCGCCTGTTTTGCGGCAGAGTTCTTCCACATTGTTGACACCTGCCAATTTGTTGACGTGGTAGAATGCGCCGGCACTGATGCTGACGCCCGTCCGGCGTGCTATCTGAATGAGGTTCTGCCGCGCGTCGTGCATGCTGGCATCGTCATCCGCATCGGTGAAGAGGACAATGGCGTAGCGTCTCTTCTCTGTACGGCTGTTAGCAAACACGTTCTCAATGTTCTTCTGCAACTCGTACAGGAAGGAGCTCTGGCTGGCACGCCCGGATATGGTTTTGCCGGCACTCTCGCTGAATTGGTTCAGCTGCGCCTCCATGGCTTGTCGGGCGGCGGCATCATCGCCACGCACTTCGTTGCCCAGCGGTACCAGCTTGCTCGATACCAGCCTGATTTGCAGCGTATCATCGTTGCGGATGCTCTTGAGCAGGCCGCGTACCATGGTGAGCGATTCCTTCAGGTAGTAGCGGCGGTTCTTTTTGCGCCCTGGCCACCTCATGGAGTCCGATTCATCCAATATCACCATCCAGTCCACCGCAGCACCTTCGGCGTTCCAGCGCCACTGCTCCGTCGGCAGGGTGACGGCTTCAGCATCATCGAAGCTCAGTTGTATGTTGCAGCCGCTCGCCGGGGTATAGCCCGAATTGCTCACCCCGGTGAAGCTCAGGCGCCGGCTTTCGGTATCATAGTGTACGCGTATGTCTTCCGTCGCAACATTGTACACGTTGACTCCGTTCTCGGGCAGCGGTATCGGCGCGGGCGCTTCCTCGGCCGCCACCGGCGCAGTCAGGAGTGTGCCTGCCACGAGTGCCGTGCTCAGTGCACGACCCCACGGCGGTTGTAGTTGTGTCCGCTTAGTCATGTGCGACGTTGGTTTCGGTGGATACTTATCAGGCTTCTTCTTCGGTTTCGGGCTCCTCGGCCGGGGTGCCCGGGGGCGGCAGTGGCAGGGCTCCTGCTTCATCCTCGGGGGCAGTGCGAGGTAATCCGGGATTGAGGCTCGTCGGTATCGAGGGGGCGGCTTCGTCCGGGTTGATTTCCTGCACGAAGTAGGAATCCTGCTCGGCGCTGAAATAGAGGTTGTAGACGCGGGGCTTGTCGTTGTCCTTTATCTGCATGAGCATCTTGCCGTTTGTCAGCATCATTGAGACGTTGCCGCCGGCATTGAGCAGCTTGCCGCGCACCGTTACTTCGTAGGGCTGAGATTTGACGTACACGGACAGGACTTCGAAGCGATACTCCGTGCCCAGAACAGTCACGACAACAATGTCGCCCTTCTGCGGCTCGCGGGCGGGTTGTGCCCAGTCCAGAGCTCCCGGGGGCAGTGTCACTTTGTGCGCCCCGACTGTGCCGTCGGGCGGTATCTCCGAGAGGGTTTCACTATCGGAGGCGGTGATGCCGCCGATGGTGTGAGTGGTGGTTTTTGTCGGCATGTCGGTGGGGGCAGTTTCATCGCTTTCCGAGACGCTTTCGGTAGCTGCACCCTTGCCGGGTACGGCATCCTCTGCGTTTGTCTCAGGTGTGGCTGCCGGGGCATCCGCCTTAGCCGCGTCTTCGGGCGTGGGGGCGGCGGGTTGCGGGGCTCCCAGATAGTCTGTTACGTTGATGACGTTGCAACGTTGCAGCAGGAGCAACGTTGCGCTTGTCAGTAGCAGCAAGCCGGTGGCGCTCAGGGCGGCTATCACGAGCTTTTTATTCTTCATATTGGTGCTGTGAGTGTGAAGGATTATAATTTTTCGATGGTTACGGTAAAGTGGCAGTTGCCCATGGTGATTTTGGCGCCGTTGTGGAGGTGAACGCCTTCGTTGACATTCAGCCTTACGCCATCGACTATGGTGCCGTTGGTGGAGCCGGCATCCGCTATGAGCAGTATGCTGGAGTTGTCCGCCTTGCGGCGCAGTTTGAACATGGCGTGGCGAGATGATACGGAGCCATCCGCAATGCAGAGGTCATTCGCCTGCGTACGGCCTATGTAGTAGTTGTGCTTGCCCGCGATATCCGTCACCTTGACGCGGTATTCCACCTTGCGGCCATCCATCAGGGTGCCGCGCAGGCACAGAGTGGGAGTCGTGTGCGGCTTCTCCTGCACGGTGGGGGTGTCTTCATCCGAGGGCGGCGGGGGGACGTCGTTGTCTGCCGGTGCTGCCGGGGGCTGCGACCACACATTGCCCTTGCCGGTCGGCGGCTGAGGCTTGTTGTCTTTCTTGAGCAATACGCCGATGAGTATCAGGAAGACAATGAGGAAGACGCCGACGCCGCTCAACAGCGCAAGTTCCAGCGCTGTCCACTCCTTCTTGGCATGCTCTTCCGCCGGGGGCTCCGGCTTGTCGTCTGCTCCCGGTTGAGCCGGTTTGTCATCCGTACCGGGCTCTGCCGGGGTATCCTCTGCGCCGGGCTCTGCCGGTTTGTCATCCGCATCGGGTTCCTCCGGCGTGGGCTCCGGCTCTTCTTCCTCTTCCGGCGTGGGTGGGTTGGTGCATACGCCCTTAGTCAGCCTTACCATCAGGCCAAAGGTGGCCGGGGTATTCTCTTTGCTGTCCACGGCAATGTAAAGGGTCTCATTGGCATCTACGTTCACTTTGATGCGTCGGAGGAAGTGGGCGCTCATGGTGTCGGCCACTTCTTGCTGGGGCAGTTGCTTCAGCTTGCTGAGTTCGCTCCCTCTGAAGACGCCCAGCACCGGGGCAATGTCGCCGACGGTTTGTGAGCGGCGTACGCCTACCTCCAAATCACCGGGTACAGGGGTGGTTACTTTGTACCACACGGTGCTGCCGCAGCCGCCGGGCAGCTCAGGCTCGCCCGCTTCTCGGCCAGCCCCGGTGTTGGTGCTCAGCAGGCAGGAGGTGTAGGTGTTTCTCATGTCCTCCGTCTCAAGCTCGGGAGCAAGGGCATATGTATCGGGAGATTTCTTCTGTTCATAATTCGCAAATATGAGCCGGAAATCTTCACGATTAGGCCATATTTCATCTCCAACAAGTTTCTTTGTGTATGCGTAGATTTGCGGTACCAGTTTATTTAACTTTTTCTGGGAAATCCTATCCAGATCGATTTCCATTTCTTGCAATACAGTGTTTATCGCGTAACGATGATACAACAGGTTGAAGGTATCATAAGACTGCGAGCGGGTAATGAGGTGCTCGTATTTTTCATTGTAGGGAATCAGTGCCGGTATGGGTAGAGCTTGGTCAAAATAGTCGTTGACGATTTTTTCCTGTCCGCTGTGGTTGAACATTGAAACGGCTGATGCATGGCGAAGCACAACTGCGGTGTTGTTGTGTCGGTTTTCATCGCCGATTTTGTATTCCATTCCCTTGTAGCTGAAAGGAGCCGGGCCGGATAGTACCTCTAATGTCTGACAGCGTTTCGGGCGTATGCTGCCGTCATCGTTTAGCCGGACGATATGATCGCGCGGGTCAATCCAAGTGCTGCCATAGCTCATGAGGGTACAATAGGCCTGGTCTTCCGTGTAGGTGCCGGCGGCATCCAGTTCGCTTTGCGGGCCGCATTGTGCCAGCTGGTAGTCCGAGTGTCCGGCTCCCAGCAGGTGACAGGTTTCATGGCTAAAGGTCGTGTCGCCTGTACGAATGGTAGCGATGTGGAACGAGGCACATTGCTCAACCATGAAGGCCTCCTGATTCGGATGCTTATGCATGATGTTGAGTCGAATCGGTGTAGCCCCACCGGCTGTGAACCCTCCGTTTGCGGGGATGGGATAGTTCGTGAACATGATGACAAGGTCTGCCTTCACGTTCTCTTTCGCTTCATGAAGCCCCGGTATTACGTCCGGACTGACTAAAGCCAGGATATCCTTTAAGTTTTCCTTCCCACCCTCGCCGGCTTGTGTGCGGTAATTGGCCTTGAAGATTCCTGCCGCGTTAAAGCGAACTCTGTCACCGATGCCGGAGTTATCCAGAATAGTGTTGAGCTGTGAGATAGCCAACAGAGCCACTTGCTCTTCGGTCATGGCCGGGATGTGTTTACCCAGCGGCTTGCGCAGGCTTTCCTGAGCTGTTTTGTCAAAAACGAGCAAAACATCGATGACTGCCTGCTGCGGGTGAGCCTCCGCTGTGGGGCAGAGGCAGCCCAGGAGCATGACAAGAGCCGTCAGAAGTGAGGAAAGAATGCAATTATTTTTCATACAGTTTATTGATGAAGTTTTTAAGGCAATACTGGGAGCACTTGTTGAGGTAAGTTTCCTCTTTACCCTGAATGACATGCATCAGATACATGATGACACACGACATCAGCAGGGCGAGCAGGGTTGTCCAGAAGGCAACACTCATGCTGCCTGCAACAGTGGGCAGCAATTCATCACCGGGGGGCATGCTCTTGGCTACATCGAGCGCGCAGAGAATCCCCCATACCGTGCCGATGAACCCAAGGGTGGGAAGCATCCAAGCGATATAGCGCAAAATGTTGTAGCCCAAATCAATTTCGTTACTGCGGCCTTCCACCTCTGCGGAAAGGACAGTCTGGCTCATGCCGGCGGAGCGTGAAATCTGGAATTGCAAGGCGAGCAGTGTGACCATCTGCGCCAGTATGCCGCTGCCGTTGCGGGCTTTGATTGCTTCGTGCACCATGGGCATCTGGTCTGCCGTGAGCACATGGCGAGGGTCTTCGGGCAGGTAGTGGTCTTCGAGCTCGTGCTGCTGGCCTCGCAGCATGATATAGCGCACCAGCAACTCGGCAAGCCCCCAGAAGAACGCAATCCACATGAAGTTCTGGGCGGCGAGGTAGTTAATCTCGCCGTTTTCCGCCTTGTCGACGAGGAAGCGAGCCATCTTCTCTGACAGAGGCATGGTGTTGCAGAGGCAGATGACAAGCAGAGCCAGCACGACAGCTATGCTGCATGCTATGACTCGCAGAAGTTTGGGGGAGGAGTTCATGACGGGGTGGGAGCAGGTCAGAAGGTGCTGATTTCGATTTCGCCGTTTTCCTTGCGTATCGGGCGGGGGGCAGTGCTGTTGTAGCGCTGTATCAACTCGGCCACGATATAGGAGTGGGTGCCGAGCATGATTTGGCTGTGCAGCGTGACAACTTTGTTATCTGCCTCTACCCAGGAGCCGTTTTCGCGCACATAGGTGCCGTTGGCGCTGTTGAGGTCGCTGAGCAAATAGACACCTTGGGTAGGTGTTTTGCGGAGCACGGCGTGCATGCGGCTGATGGTGCCCTCGCGGATGATGAGGTTGGCCGGAGCTTCGCGCCCGATGGTGAGTTCTTGCTTTTCCATGTGAAGAGAGAGTATGACGGAGGTTAAAGGGGGGATTGCTGTCTGTCGTAGTGTCGTATGCGGATGGCGCCGTTCTCGTCCACCACAATATCTGCCAAGTGAGTGAACTGACCGGGGCGGAACTCGGTTTCGGCATACACATGGAAGCCGTCTGTTGAGTCCTGTTCGGCGGGGTCTGCGCCTCTGTTGCCATCGGGTGTCATCAGCAGCATGCCGACGCGGTGGCGGGAAATCTTGTATCGCGTGCCTTTCCGGTTTGTCCGGTCGTGCTTATTGACGTAGTACGCATCAGCTTTCGAATCCTTGTTGGAGATGCGATAGTAAATTTCGTAGGTGCCCGGTTCGATACGGGGGTGCACCCAGATATCTGCGCCTCCCTTCACGCCATCGCTCACCACCTTTGCGGGGGGGCGTCCGTTGTCATCATGGGTGTAGGTGATACGCTCGCCGTTGAGGTCGGCTATCACCTTCAAATCCACATCATTGTGCAGAATGGATTCCCAGCACTTTTTGCCCAGCGGTGCGCCGTCCCCGTCGGGGGTGAATTGTTGGCGTTCGCTCTCCCAGTGCAGAATGACGGTGGCATTCGGAATGACCTGAACGATTGGCTCCGGCTTCGGTGTCGGGGTGGGGGTGGGGGGTGCCTCCGGTTCTGCGGCGGGGGGCTGCTCCTCTTTGACCGGCTCTTCTTTCTTGTAATAGGGAAATACCACGAAGCAGAGAATCATAAATACGCCCATGGCTGAACAGAATAAGTCCAGCGCAGAGAGTGAGAATATGTTGAACTCGCGGTTTTTCTTTTTCATGCCTGATGGAGTGACCGATACGCGCGTGGCGCACCGTGAGGTGGAGTGCGTTCGGTGTATAGCATGCACAGCCGACACTACACAGCGAGTATTCTACAATAACACGCGCGTGATGTACAGCTCATTTTACGCAATGAACTCGTTTTTTTGCGAGGACGCAGGAATGAAAATACCGCCATCGAAGAGCTCGTCCTATCCCCAAAAAGCAAAAGCCACCCAAAGGTGGCTTTAAAATCGGGGCGACAGGATTCGAACCTGCGACATCCAGCTCCCAAAGCTGGCGCTCTACCAGGCTGAGCTACGCCCCGAGTATCAGTAGAGTAAAAAAGCGAGAAATTTGGGCAAAAAAATAATGGCTCGGGACGGGATCGAACCGCCGACACGCGGATTTTCAATCCGCTGCTCTACCAACTGAGCTACCGAGCCATTCTTGCAAGCCTCCGTTTCCGGTGGGGTGCGAGGTGATTCTACATGATTTCGATTCGCTTTGCAAGCAAAAAATGTAAAAAAATGCAAAAAAAGTGATTTGGAATGACAGATTGGGGCGTGTGATGCGGTTCGGAAGTGAGGGGTAATCTTGCGTAATGCATAGAAGGAGAGTTGGTAAGATGTGCGTGGCTTGAAATGGGCGTTTGTGGCTTCCCTGGTGAGGCTCGCGCAGACTGTGTGATGGAGCGGGGTGCGTTTTATCGACGGTGTGTCGCTCGCGCGGGCGCGAATTCAGGAACGAAAAGCCCGAAAATATGGAAAACTTAAACAAAAAGGTTGCAATCGCGTAAAGATGAGGGTATACTAACCCCGCATGGTAGAGAATATTCTGTACATACTGGCGGCTTACGTGATCGGGTCGGTGCCGTTTGGTTTTCTTGCAGGGAAGATGCGCGGGATTGATTTGCGCGAGCATGGCTCCTGCAACATCGGCGCGACGAACGCTGTTCGTGTGCTGGGCAAGGCTTGGGGCGTGCCGGTGTTTTTCTGCGATTTTCTGAAAGGGCTGCTGCCGCTCCTCTACATGAAGAACCACTTGGGTTGCGCCGTGACGGAGATGAGTGCGGCTGATATGGGGTGGTTGCTTGGCGTGATGTTTGCTCTGGTACTGGGGCACACATATACCTGTTTTCTGGGGTTCAAAGGGGGCAAGGGTGTGGCTACAACGGCCGGCTGCATGTTCGCATTCTCTCCCGTCATCGGGTTGGCCATTCTGGCGACATGGATTATTACGATGGTGCTCACTCGCTATGTGTCGCTTTCCAGCATGGTGGCCGGCCTTGTGCTGATAGCGACGGCCGTGTGGCAGTTCTGGTTGCAGGATGGTGTGGTAAGCGTGGCCGATGGCATGGCGCTGGGGCTGCTTTTCCTGATATTCGTGTTGGTCGTTTACAAGCACCGCAGCAACATCGTGCGCCTGTGCAATGGCACGGAACCTAAAGCTTTTGCTAAAAAATCCAAGTGATATGATACAGACTTTCAAAAAAACAGCCGTTATCGGTGGCGGTGCCTGGGGTACTGCGCTGGCGCTGACGGCCAGTCATAATGGTGGTGAGGTCGTGCTCTGGACTTACCGTGAGGAGGAGGCCGAGGTTATTCGCTCCACCCGCATGAGCCTTTGCAAAGTAGAGGGCGCTCGCCCGCTGCCGGAGAATGTGCTGGTAACAAGCAGCTGGGCAGATGTCGCCGGGGCTGACCTGGTGATTGTTGTTGTGCCCAGTGTGGTGATGCGTAGCGTGGCTCACAGCCTGGCTTCTGCCGGACTGGCGGATAATGCCGTGGTGGTGAGCTGCTCCAAGGGTATTGAGAAGGATACCAACATGCTCATGACCGAGATTCTGGCCTCTGAGCTGAAGTGCCCCGTGGGGGCGCTCTCCGGCCCCAACCACGCCGAGGATATTGTGCTGGGGCTGCCGAGCCTCACGCTGGTGGGCTTTGCCGAGGAGGACATCGCCACGGCGGTGCAGCGTCGTCTCAGCACGCCTTTCCTGCGCATTTACACCACCACCGATGTGGTGAGCATGCAGATCGGCGGTGCCATTAAGAATGTGTTTGCCTTGGCCAGCGGCATCTGCGCCGGTCTGGGGCTGGGTGATAATGCCCGCGCTGCCATGGCAACGCGTGCCTTGGGCGAAATGACCCGCATGGGCATGGCGCTGGGCGGCAAGATGGAGACGTTCATGGGGCTTTCCGGCATGGGCGACCTGGTGGTGACGTGCTATTCTGAGCACAGCCGCAACCTGACAGCCGGGCGCATGATTGCGCAGGGCGTGCCGATGCAGGAGTGTCAGCAGCGTATCGGCCAGGTGGTGGAGGGTATACCGAACACGATTTCCTCATACCAGCTGGCTCGCAAGCTTGGCGTGCGTACGCCACTGACGGATGCCATGTATGAGATTCTCTATTGCAATAAGCCCGCTCGCCAGGCTCTGGAAGAGCTGATGGGGCGCGACCTGCGAGCGGAGAGCGTGAAAGATTGATACAAGGCGAATCATTAAGCAGTCTGAGTTTATGCCTGAGTCCCCTGAAAATCTGTGGCTTGCTGAGCTCTGGCTGCAGTATCGCGACCGCCTGGTGCGCCTGATAGCCACGCGCATGTCGCCTGTATTGTTGCGCCGTCTGAGTCCGGATGATGTGGCTCAGGAGACGTACCTGGCCTGCGGTCGCCGCATGAAGTTCCTGCAAGAGCACGAGGAGGTGCCCATGTTTGTCAAACTGCGTAAACTGGCGTTGCAGACGATTACGGACATGGAGCGCAAGCACCTGGTCGCCGGTAAGCGCGATGCAATGAAGGAGAGCTTCATGGCCGAGCGTGAGCATGATGTGACCGTGAACGCCTTGTCGCGCTTTGCCGATTCTCTGGTAGGCCCTCGCACGCACTTAGAGCGTATGGAGCTGCTGGAGCAAACGCGCAAGGCTATGCGCGAGCTGCCCGATACCGACCGGGAGATTCTGGAGCTGCGCCATTTCGAGGAGCTCAGCAACACGGAGTGCGCCGCTGCGCTCGGAATTGAGGTGAAGGCTGCCAGTATCCGATATGTTCGCGCCTTGAAACGCATGAAGGAAATGATGGGCGATATCTCGTTATGACTTCCGCAGAGAAGGATGAACTGGTGGCTGAGCTGGCTGAGGCGTATCTGGATCGCGCCCGAGCCGGTGAGCTGCTGAGTGTGGCGGAATATGCCGCACAACATCCCGAAGTCGAGAGCGATTTGGTGGATATTCTGCCCATGATGCTGGATGTGGAGGGGTTGGGGCGTACCTCCATGCCTCCGGCGCCCGTCATGGCTCATTACCCGGAGCGCCTGGGCGACTACCACCTGCTGGAGCGTATCGGCAGCGGCGGCATGGGGACGGTGTTCCGTGCGCGTCAGGAGTCGTTGCGCCGTGAGGTGGCGGTCAAGATTCTCGCTCCGTCGTGGAGCACCGATGCGCGCATCAGCGAGGCTTTTGAGAATGAATCCCGCGTGTTGGCCGGCCTGCGGCATACCAATATCGTGGAGGTATTTGGTGCCGGGCAGGAGGGACGCTACCGCTACTATGTGATGGGGCTTGTGCAGGGGCAGGGGCTCAGTGCCGGGCGTCTGGGTGCGGCGTTTCCCGGTATTCCCTATGAGCAGGCTGTTGCTCGTGTCGGGTTGCAGGCTGCCAAGGCGCTGGCTTTTGCGCATGCGCATGGCGTGGTGCACCGGGATATAAAGCCCGGTAATCTGCTGATGGGGAATGACGGCGTGTTGCTGGTGAGTGATTTCGGCCTGGCGACCATCCTCAATGCCGGTGAGGACGCTCCGCTGGTGGCGCAGAGCCATGATGGCACGGTGCGCTATATGGCGCCGGAGCGTCTGCGTGGCGAGGCTGATACCTTTGCCGGCGACCAGTACAGCCTGGGGTTGACTCTGTATGAATTGCTCAACCGCCAATCCGTGTACCGCAATGTTGAAGGCGGTCAGCTTGTCAAGACGATATGCGAAGGAGGGCTGCCCCCGTTGCGCGGATTCGGCGAACTGGGCGCTGTGGTGAACAAAGCCGTGGCGTTTAACCCGCAGGATCGCTATGAATCCATGCAGGCCATGGCTGAGGATTTGCAGCGCGTCTTGGCCTGTGAGCCGGTGAAAGCCCGCCGCACATCATTGTGGCGCCGCTACCGGCTGTGGACGCGTCGTCACCCTTCCGCTGCCGTGTGGAGCCATGTAGCAGCCGGATTGCTGCTGTTGCTGTACGCTACGATAACATTTGCCTATGCTCGCGTGAAGGGGGCTCTGAACAGCGAAAACGAGCAAAGAGAGCGTGCGGAGCTTAACGAGCAGATAGCTGATGCCTCCCTGCAACGCATTTTTGCTTCCATGGTAACACAGGGGGCTGGCGATGATGAATTCCTGCCTCCCTCCAGAGCGGATGTGCGTTTGCTTCAGGATCTGATGCCGTATTACGAACAGCTGGCAACCCAAGCCGACGGTAACAGCGACAAGGTGACAGAGGCTTCATCCATCTTGGCCACTATTGCCTTGCAGACAGGTGATTACGCTATGGCAGAGAAATATTTCCGCCGCGTGGCTGACCGAACTCCGGCCGGTAGTTACGACCACGTTGTCGCAACAATCGGACTGGCAACGGCTATTTTCTCGCTGGAAGATGCATCCCGATACCGCGAGGGGCGGTCCCTTCTGATGGGGCTGGAAAAGCAGGTCTCTCCACAGGCGGACTTTGAGACGAGACTGGAGCTGGTGAGGGCATTGCAACTGGCCTCTCGTCGCCGGGTGTTTGTCGAGCCGGTTCCTCCGCCTGCATCGGCTCGCACCGGTAGCGGACATGCAGCGCATGATCGTCGCCGCGAGGTCGCCACGGCCGTGCTGGGCACGCATGCCAACCCGGCGGAGCGTGCTGCTCATCAGTTGGCTCTTCTGCTGAAAGAGCAACCGCATAACCCCGGGGCGCGTTTGTTGCAGGCCGAGCTGCTGAGTAGTGGGCGAAGTGAAGTGGTGCGAGAGTTGCTGGCTCCTGCCGGCGAAACTGCGCTGGGATTACTCGAAGCTCTGTTGAAAGAGCAGCCTTCCTCCGAGGTATTCAAACGTGCCTATGTGCGTCTGGCGGTCATGCCGCAGCGTAGCCGCTCCGCGCGTCGGCCGGATATGGAGCGAGCCGCAACGTATGCGCAGGAGCTTCTGGCATCATCTGCCGTGGACAGCGAGTTGATAATGTTGTTCCTCTCCGCCCGCGATCGCTATGCGCATGAGCTGGCAGAGAGCGGCCGCTCGCAGGAGGCTCGCAACATACGGGAACAGACGCTCGGTATTCTTTCCTTTGTCACCTCGCGTAGTGATTTTACCCCGGCTATGCGTGAGCGCCTCGTTAAATGGGTGGCGCGGCACTACATGCGCAGCAGTGATAGTGACCAGCATGAAAAGGAACTGAGAACTCTGCTCAAAGATTTTGATGCCGCCCGCATCAAAACTCTGCGCGACCGCTTCATCCGCATGCGCGGCAATGCTCCTATGCGCCCCACTATGCGCCGCCCGCGATATTTCCGCCGCCGCAACTTCTCGCCGATGCGCAGGAGCGGGCAGTAGCTTGCCGAAGCCGGGCGGGCAGGGGAAGGACGCGTTGGAATAATTGGGGTTTAGGCCTTATGTATTTCACAAGCAGTGGAATAAGCTACGCATACCCCGCGGGCGAAAGCCCGCCGAATTTGGAAGCCCCGCAAGGCGGGGCGAAAGTATAGTAGCCCAAGGTGACGCTGCGTAGCAGCGGAAACCTTGGGATAGGTGAAAATAGAAAATCAAAGTCCGACGAAGCGAAGCTGAGGAGGCCGACAGCAGCGTGGCTCTCAGTCATTTCAGGGTGTTTTCCGGGGTAAGCGTGCCCGTCTCCGGGCTCTCGCCCTACGCCGAGGCTCGGCGCCGACGCTGACGCGCCGACTCCTCGGGCTCCCAATTATTATACTATCCCACCCCAAGGCTGCGCCGCGTTGCGGCTTGCCTTGGGCTATTACACTTTCGCCCCGCAAAGCGGGGCTTATGAGTTTCGCGCCTGACGGGCAAGGGAACAGAGCTAAGCAGCGCACACCCCGCGGGCGAAAGCCCGCCGAACTTTCAAATTCGACTTTGGAATTCCACAAATTGGCTTTCCCCTAATTATTCCAACGCGTGATTGAGTATCTTTTCGGCCAGCTTGAGGATGTCGCCCTCCGGGGCTGTGATAAGAGGCAGAGACGCCTTGGCAAAGCCCAGTTCCAGCTGCTCCATTTTGTGATTGCGTGTGCTGATGTGCTCAACCTTTTCGCCGTTGTTTGTGGTGACGGTGCGCACAATCTCTGTATCCTTACTCTTTTCGCCTCGAAGATTCCGCAGGCAGTCTGCAAAATACATCGACCAGCGCGGTGAATAGTAATTGCGCAAGAGAGCCGGGAACTGGCGGTGCGCGTAGTCATTAAGCTCGCTGATATCCGGGCGCCAAGTGGAAATGAGCTGGCGGGCATAGCGCTCCATCATCTGCTTATCTTCGGCGGTGGTGCCGCGGCTGGCAGCTCCCTTTGTGAAGTTGTGCAGCAGGAAGTACTCGGAAGTGCTGAGCACGGCCGCACAGTCCTCAATCATTTGCAGGAAGCGGTCGCTTTCTTTCTTAAATGCCGCTTCATCGCGATTCTCGTATGCCAGGCGGCACTTGTTGAGTTGCACGCGGGCGCGGTCGGACAATACCTGGCGGCAGAGGTCGGCCAAATCGAAGCGGAAGGTGGGGAGAGAGGTGAGTTTGCTGCCTGCTGATTGGGCGGCCTGGAGGTAGAGCTTGGCAGCTATTTCCACGGACTCCGGCTTGTAATAAACTTCGGGTGCAGCCCAAGTGGTTACTTTGCGAGCCGAGAGATCGGGGCGCGCACACATGATGTTTTCGAGGCTTCCCTCGCGGCGTTTGTTGGGGGCGTAGATGCCATCGGCGAGGAGGTGCAGCGCCATGTGCAGGCGTTTATCCGTGCTGCCGTATCGTGCCTGTGCATAGCGTTGCAGGAATGATACACGGTCTATTTTCCCCTCGGTATTCATGCGCTCCCACACCAGCTCGTAGAAGAGGGGGGTTGTTTCGAGCCCTTCGGAAATCATGCCGATACCGATGGCGCCGCAATTCCGGCGAGTGAGGTTTTCCAGTATGCTCATGCCGCCGAACATGCCGTGCTTGCCTCCAAAGTTGGAAAGCTCGCACCAGATATAGGGGCGCCCCTTGTAGTCGAAGTTCATTTCGCCCTTAGGGGAGAGGTTCTTCTGCAGCGCCAGAATGATAGTGTGGTTCGGGTCAGTGCCGGCCAGCAGTTTAGCATCCGGGTTTTTCCCCCAGGCCTGAATGAGCCATTTGCTTCCCGGCTCCGCCTGTTGCATGGCCGCTTGAACGGCTCGGGCTGCTTCATCCAGCGAGGTGCCGCCCTTGCGGCCTCCCTCGTGGAAGAGGTCGCCGCCATAGGCTTTGGCCGTGGTGCCATACACGGCATGCAGGTGTTTGTACCACAGCTTTGCGATGCCGGCAAAGGCCGGCGATGTGGGCTGCAGAACGCATGGGCGATTGTACTTGCACCACTTACCCTGCGGCAGAAGTTTTCCGTTTAACCCCGCCTGCGGGAAATCATGCGGCAGGAAGCCTACATAACCCTGTAATACCGGCTCCATACCCAGCTCGCGGATGCGTGAGACAAGGAAGCGCCCCAGTTCCGCTTCGCTCTCGATGAGAGTTTGGCTGATGGGACCTCCCTCGCCCTCCAGGTTACCCATATTCCACCATGCGGCGTAGAAGGGGTTGGGGATGAACTTTCGTATCTTGTCGGCCGGGTAATCCAGTTCCGTCAGGAAGTTCTGCCAAACTTTCTCCAGACCCGATGTCACCAGCACATAGTTCACACCGTTGAGCGCCAGCAGATCCAGCTCTCTTTCCCAGCGTTTCTTGTCCCATGTGGCGCAGGTGTAGCTGAGCGTGCAGTAGTTGTACGCATAGTTGAAGGGCAGAGCTTCGGGGACACTGATTTTGCGAGTCGGCACCACGAAGCTGGCTCCGCTGGTGTTGTCGCCATTCCAGGAGAAGTGTACCTTCGCCATGCGGCGCAGGTAATAACCGTATCCGCGGATACATTCTCGTACATTGGGCGCCTCTATGTGTACAAAGCGTCCTTTGCCTTCAATCGTGGGGGCTTTGAGTTGTGGGTTGATGGCAAAACGGATGCGTGCAGCGTATTGAGGGGTGAGTCGCTGAACGAGTGCTGTGGCGGCCTGTGTTTCCTGATTGGCAGGTGCGATGCAGGCTACCATGGGCAGCAGAGCTGTTGTGGCGATGACCGATGTACGTATGATATTCATGTGGATTTTATAAAAAAGCCCGTATCTTGCGGCGGATACGGGCTCTGTGCAAGCTTCAATTTGCGGTTGTTGTTACCAAGCCTGGATATTGGAGATGTTGTCTTCGTTCTCGCCGTCCTTTGTCAGCCCATCACCCTTGCCGTCGGCACCGAGTGAGAAGATATCAAAGTCGGGGTTGATGCCCATGCCGGTCTTACCGTCCTCGTCGGCTACCTCGCAGCCGAGGCGATAGCGATAGGGGCTGTTCCAGGGGTCGATGATGGCATAACGCTTACCCTTGAGGCGCGTGCCCTTGGCTGTCTTGCCGGTGATTTTCACCTTGATACAGGGTATGCCTTCTTCGCGCTCCTTGGCTTTGGTGTTCTCGATGATGATGAGCTGCTCGCAGTACGGCATACGGGTGACGCCGTTCTCATCTTTATCGGGGTTGCCATCGTTGTCCTCATCGCAGTAGAGGGCGGAGTAGAGCACATTGGCGCTGACGGCATCGCCCTTGCCGTGGGGCAGGATGTCGCCGTTGTCGGCACGGTAGGCATTCATGGCCTGAGTAAGAAGGCCGATGTGTGACTCTGCCGTGGTGACAAGCTGCTTGTTGTCAATCCATCCCTTAGCTGTCCATGCACCGGCAGCCAGTGTCGCCAGAATGGCAATGACCACCAGAATCTCGATGAGGGTGAAACCCGAGGCTGCTTTGACGTTACGGAACTTCATGGCGCATCAGACGTTCTTAATGATTTCCATCATCGGCATGAACATGGCCAGCACAATGCCACCAACCACGACAGCCAGGAACACAATCATGAGCGGCTCCAGCATGGCGGTGAGGGCGGTTACGCTGTTGTCCACTTCTTCATCGTACACCTCGGCCACTTTCATGAGCATGTCGGGCAGCTGGCCAGTTTCTTCACCCACGTCCACCATGGAAATCATCATGGGCGGGAAAATGTTGTTAGCTGCACTCATGGGCGTGACAATGGATTCACCTTCGCGCACGGAGTCGTGAATCTTGTTCACAGCATCGGCCACAACGCTGTTGCCGGCGGTGTCGCGGGTAATCATGAGAGCCTGAAGAATCGGCACACCGGAGGATACGAGCGTACCAAAGGTACGGGAGAAGCGAGCCACGGCATTCACGCGGGTAAGGTGCCCCAGCTTGGGAATCTTCAGGGTGAAGTTGTCCATGGCGCGGGCTCCCTTGGGTGTGCGTTTCCATACGCCAAGACCGGCGATGGCGGCAATAAGAACACCGATGAACAGCACGGCATTCGGTACAAAGGGCACTATTGAGTCCGCCATACAGTTGTCGGAGAAATTGAACACGAACTGCGAGAGAGCAGGCAGCTCCATGTTCTGACCCTCGAACATTTCCTTGAACTTGGGCACGATAACCAGCATGAGGAAGATAAGAATACCCACGGCAATCACCATGATGATGAGCGGGTATACCATGGCGGATGTTACCTTGCCGCGCAGCTTGTTGGCCTTTTCCTGGTACTCGGCGAGTCGGTTCAGCACGACTTCGAGCACACCGCCAATCTCACCGGCCTTAACCATGTTGACGAAGAGGCGGTTGAACATCTTGGGATAGGCGGAGAGAGCCTCGGAGAAGGTGGAACCACCCTGCACAGACTCGCCGATGGCACCGATGGTGGCACGCAGGTTGGGGTTGGGCTCCTGCTTGTTGAGCACGTTGAGGCTTTGCAGCAGTGGCAGGCCGGCATCAATCAGGGTGGCCAGCTGGCGGGTGAACACCATGAGCTCCTTCTGGCTCACGCTGCCACCGGCTTTGCCGCTCTTCTTAACAGCCTCGCCTTTCTTGCCCTTGGCTCCTTTTTTCTTGGCGTCCTTGACAGCGGTGGGTTTGGCACCCTTGGCTGCTTCCTCGCATTCGCGCAGCAGGAGCCCCTGCGCACGAATCATCTCGGCGGCAGCTATCTTGCTGTCGGCCGTGATGATGCCGGTCTTCTCGACGCCGTTCTGATCCAGCGCGGTATATTTGAAATTAGGCATAATATGTGGTGTAAGTTTGCGAAAATTGATAGATTACGAATAAAAGATAGCAGATGTCGCGTGCGGCGTCAAGTCTATTAAGTGTACTTCAGTACTTCTTCGATGGTGGTGTTGCCTTCAAAGATGTTCTGGATGCCGTCTTCGCGCAGGGTTGTCATGCCCAGCTCGATAGCTTTCTGGCGCAGCACGATGGAGGGGACGTTCTGCGTGATGAGCTCGCGGATGGGGTCGGAGGCGTTGAGAAGCTCGTGGATGCCCTTACGACCCTTGTAACCCGTATTGGCGCACTTGTCGCAGCGGGAGCCGGTGTAGAACTGCTGTTGTCCCAGTAGTGCGGG
>JAUNRE010000060.1 GCA_030535795.1 Akkermansia sp. | reverse complement strand
CGAGCCTGCACCGACCGAACTGCTGTCCGTGGAGGCCTCCTACGGCGTGTTAGGCAAGCGAACCCCGGAAGGCGATTGGGTGAGTGCTCAATTCAAGCAACCCCTTGTCCCGCGTGAGCAAACGCAAGTTTCTGTGCTTGGTTATCATAATTTCAGCAAAACTAAGCCTCGCTCAGAGATGCGCATGAGCACGGCAGATTTTTGCCGCCAGATGCAGTTCCTGAAAGATTCCGACATCTGTGTTATTTCGATGCAGGATTTCCTGGAGTGGCGCCATGGTTCGCGTTGCCTGCCGGCTCGCTGCGTGCTTATCACCATCGATGACGGCTGGAAGAGCGTTTATACCGACGCGTACCCTGTACTCAAGGCCTACGGATACCCATTCACGCTTTATCTGTATACTCGTTATATCAACGTGCAGGGGGATTCGATGACAACGGCGCAGGTAAAAGAGATGATGGCGCATGGTGCCACCATTGGCAGCCATTCCAGCAATCACCTTTACCCCAGCAAGTGGAAGCGCTACAGCCAGAGCTCCCCTCAGTATGCCGCCCAGCTTAAGAAAGAGCTGCTCGATTCTCGCGATAAGCTCATGTCGATGTTTGGTAATTGCTCCACCTACTGCTACCCCGGTGGCTACAATACGCCGCCTATGCTCAAAACGCTGAGCGAATCAGGCTACCGCGCTGCCTTTACCGTGTTGGAATCCAAGGTGGGCTGCGAGGAGTCCCCTTTCCTGGTGCACCGCTATATGATATTCGGCACGAATCACGAGATTTTCCGTCGTGCCGTCAACTTCGGCGGGCAGGAGGGGGTGGCGCCTACGCGTGCCGCCATTGCTGCCGCTGAGAAGCCGGCTCGGGCTTTCTTCCCGGCTGCGTTCGAGGGGTGCACCAATCGGGAGGGGGGTGCCCCTGCCGCCGATGCATCCTCGCCGAAAGTGTCTCGTAAGCCGGCAACCAAGAAGCACCGTAAGCCCGTGCGTAAGGAGACGCCTAAGCCCGACCTGCCGGAGTTTGTGACGGATCCGGGGCAGATTCTCTGACGAAATCTCCTCCTCGGTCGGTATGGCGTCATGCCGCCGATTTCTCAACAGCAGCCCTTGTCGCTTGTGCGATGAGGGCTGCCGTTTTTTGCACGTTGATTGCTGCCTCTGTAACGCTGTTTCGGTGCCGATAGCAGTGGTGCAAGCTTCCACTTTTGCTCGCCGCTGAACGGCGGAATCCTATCGCCGTAGCAGAGCCTTTTTATTTATATAAAAATGATAGGATAAATGACTGTTTCCTTGTAGATTGATGCTTAGCGGATTGAGTGTTTGAGTCTGACAGGGAACGGCGCGGCTGTTATTTTGAGTTTTGCGGAGCCGCAAAGCCATGCATATTAGTACGTATGGCAATACGTATGAAAGAATGGGGCATGTTGAGTGCGCCGGGAGCCGGAGTCCGCATACCCGTGCAGGGTGTGATGGGCTGGGATACCGTGGCGCGCTCGCTGGGCTCCGGTATAGCGTCGTTCATTGAGGGAAGTGCAGCCTTGGCCGAGGAGAAGGAGCAGGTCACCGCAACCGGTGATTTGGCAGAGTTTTCTCGGCGGTTGCATGCTATCAGTGATGAAACTCGCGCCGAATTATCGGAACGCGATGTAGAGGATTGGGACTACAGCTGGCAGCAACTCAGCTCGCCTCGATTTGCAGAGGCGGTGGGGGAATTACCGCCTGCTGCACGCCGGGCTGGGTGGGAGCTGGCCGATGCTTATAGCAGGCAGGCCTCATTGCAGGCGTTGCGCGACCGCGAGGTCGGTAAACTGCGCGCGGCTCGCAGTCAGTGGCAGCAACGGGTGGAAGCCGCCGTGCAGGACGGTGATACGCAACGAGCTGAAGCCTGGTTGCAGAGCGGGGCCGGTGTGTTTGTAGCGCCATCGGAGATGGAGGCGCAGCGGCGTCAGGTGCGCAGCCGCGCCTGCGCTGCCGGCTGGCGTAGCGCTATGGAGCGTGACCCGTTGCAGGCATTGGCTGATTATGGAGAGGCTCGGGCGGAGGCTTTGCCGCAGGAAGCGGATGGCGCACGCCGCCTGCAATCCGAGGCTGAGCAATGCCGCCGCCGAACGCGTGCTGAGCTGGCCGAGCATCTGGCCTCGCAGGTGTTGTCCGAGGCGGCCTTTGACCGCGACTTGTTGCAACGGGCAGAACGCGCCGGTGTGCTGTCGACTCAGCAGCGTGCTGCGGCCACGGCGGCTCCGGGCAACCTGTCACCGGCAGAGCGTTGTATGTGGATGCGACGTGTGGATGAAACGGACGGTGAAGCGGAAAGCTTGACATCGCTGAAAATGGATATCGCCACGGCGGCCATACCGGCCGAAGAACGGCGTGCTTTGTTGCAGCGGCTGGAACAGGCTGTCCAAGTCTCGCCCGCCGACCGCCGCACGCTGTCGCGAAGCTTGTGGCAGCTCTATGATAGCGGGAGTTTGGGGTGCCCGGGTGATGCCATGGCATTGCAACGCCTGAGCAACTTGCAGAAAGAGGGTCTGCCGCTTCTGGCACAGGCAGGCAGTGAAGCAGCGGCTCGTTGGGTCGCAGGTGTTCGCCGTGATGCCGGACACTGGGTTTGTTTTGAACAGAAAAAATAAGATAATACAATGATAAATGATGATAAGAACCTTCGGCCTGAGCCGGAGTCCGTAGCCGTGGCAGCACCATCGGAGCTGCCTTCCGTCTCATCCCTCATGGCTGAGGCTGATTCAGAATCAATACCGGCGGTAAATGCGACCGTGGAGCTTCAACAGGAAGAAATGCCTGTGCCTCCGGCAGAGTCTCCGCACGAGAATATCGTTACTCCGCCTTCCTATGAGCCTCGGCACGAGGCTCCCACTGCTGCGGAGCCGCCGCCCGCCGTGCAGGTGCCTCCCACAGAGGCGCAGGAGGAGCCCGATGATGAGCACCGGCTGTACTGGCACCGCATCCTGACCGGGAATCCGGACACGGTGCCGCAGGAAGTGCGCGAGCGAGCAGGGGCAGAGGCCGAAGGGCTCAGTCGGGAAGAACGTGACTATATCCTTTTTTCGGCAGTCAATCGTTCTTGGGTTGTTGATAAGCAGAGGGTGAGCCGCGAAGCGGTGATGGCGGACTGGAAAACTCACCGTGCTGAGCTGGCTGCAAAGCTGGGTGTCGCGGACGATGAGCGCGAGGTGTTCATGGCCTTGTCGGAGAGAGAGGGCGAGGCACCGCGCCGTGAAATGGCCCGCACGCTTTACGCAAAAGCCTACACCGCAGGGATTCAGGGAAGCAGCAAGGTCGCCGCTTCCGATATCCCGGAAACGCTGAGTCCGAAGGACCGCGAATTGGCTGAGACCCTGGTGGGTAATGCGTACGAAGAAGGGCTTGCCCGGCGCAAACGCTGGCTGCCGCTGGCGCGTGAACTGGCGGAGGGCATGGACGTATTCGCAGCTGTGGAGGAAGATACCTTCTCGGCTCCCCGCGTCTTTGCCGGGGCACCCGAGCTGCTGAATGCTGTGGATACCCTGGCCGACATGAACGATGATGACCGCCACCTGGTGCTCCGCCTGGCTAATGAGATGGCGCGCGAGGCTCGCGTGCAGCGCGATGGGGCACCTGAGGAAGAGGGCGTGCTCTCACGCGCACAGCGTGCTGTGCGGCGCGGCGCAACATCCATGGGCTTCGGCATCTGGCAAGCCATCGGGCATGCCGGTGTTGCTTCGCTTGATAATCTGGGCTCTGCTCTGGGTGGCGAATGGGGGCAGAACATGCAGGAGGGCGCGAAAGCCTGGGATCGCCGCATGCAGATGCTCAATGAGATTCGCCACCTGACCCAGCAGGAGACGCTCCCGCTGTTGTCGGTGGACTCCGGGAGGGCGGAGACCTTCTTCATTGATGCCGCCCAGGCCTTGCCCGCTGCCGTTCTCTCCTGTTGCGGCGGTGCGGGCTTCGGTGCTTTAGCACTCAGTGGTATGGGAGAATCCGTAGCTGAGGCTCGCCGCCGTGCGCCGGAGGGAAAGCAGCAGCTGCAACTGGCTGCCGGTGTGGTGGCCGGTGCGGTGCAGGGCGCTATCTATATGGGAATGAGCCGCATAGGCGGTAAGATGCTGGAGCAATCGGTCGCAAACTTCATGAAAGCTCGGGGCAGCGGTTTGGTGAATTACAGCCTGGCCGGCCTCAAATCCATGGCGGGTGTATCAGCCGATGGCGTTAAACTCATGTTGGCGGGCAAAGCCGCCGCAGCTGCTGATTTGGGCGCGCATGAGCTGGCGGCTCGGGCAGCCGGTACGGCATCCAATATCGACTGGGAGCAATTCGGCAATAACCTGACGGATATCGAGTGCAATATGCGCGAGGCCGCATCGGTATTGCCTTTCCTCCTGATAGGTGCCGGGCGTGCGGCGCTGCGCCACTTCCGCTCGCCGGAGGCGGTGCTGGGCTCGGGGCGCAAGTTGCTGGAATGGAAGGTGGATGAGAAGACCGTAGAGGCCATTCTGAGGGAGCCCAATATCGATACCCGAAACACGATGTTGCAGGAGGCTTTGCGTGAGAGTGAGCTGTGGAAGGACAACAGGCGCTATTCCCTGGACATTCACCGCGCCATGAGCTTGCTGAATACGAACGGTATGCCCGTGTTTCGGGATAGGAACACGGTATGCGATTTTTTGCGATTGCCGGCGCGTTTTGCTACGCCACCCGCACCTCGCTCTGCTGAAGCTGCCCCCGGAGCCGCAGAGCGCACGCGGCAGGGCTTGCAACTGCGCGATGAGTGGGAGCGGCTGGCGGGGTTCTGGAAAGGCCCCGGCGAGCTCACCGAGATGCGTGTCGGGAATGGTCGCGGCTACCGAGCCTTGATGAACGGGCGCGGTAACTATGCCTCGACTTTCTATTTTGCGGCAGATCATCCGTTGAACAACGGCTCTGTTCTGAGGCGTGATGCCGCCTACGCTCCGCAGGCCGAAGCTACTCGCCGCGAGGTGTTGACCGCTCACTTCGATGAAATGCGCAGCCTTTCATACAGGTTGCTCTGGCAGTTCTATGGGGCTGATGCCATGCTCTCTGCCGAGGGTCGCCCCATCGGGCAGTTGCAGACAGAGGCCGAGCATACCCGCCGTGAGTTCCTCTCTATGGTGAGTTCCAGTATCATTGCACGCGCCGCCGGCGAAACGGAAAAGGTGGTTTTTGAGCGCCAGTCTGAAGCGTGCGGCAAATTGCTTCGCCGCTATTCCGGGCGCGATGGCAGTGCCCCACAGGAGGCCGCTGCCTGGCTTTCGCGCGTGCCGGATTACCTGGTGGATGACATCGCCACATGCTGCCTAGAGCCGGATAACAGCCGCATGGCTTCCCACCCCGAGCTGCGGGATTTTTACTGGCTGATGTACAGAGCCCGCGTTTGCACCGCCGTGTTGGGGGATTTACTGCCTATGTCCGATGATTTTCAGGCCATGCTGGCGCGAGGTTTTACACCCGCCGGCGCTTATGAGCACCTGCTGAAGCGTGAACTAAGCGGCGATTCTTCCGAATCCTCTCCCGAGCTGCCTTTGCCTGCTGCGGATGTCGCTGTTACCGCTCGCAATGCCGAGAGAGCCGCTCTCTATACTCGCATGACCGGGTTTGAGACGGAAAGCGCACCCGGGGATGACGGGCAGATGCTTTACCGCATGCGGCAGCCGAATGGCGATTCAACCCATTGGCACAGCAGCGAGGAGGCCGCTATGAACGAACTGGCCGGTAACGCTGCCTTTGCCTTCATGCCGATGGGTACCCCGGTGGGGGAGGTGTTGCAGCATCATTTTGACAGCCGATTGGGCGCAGCGGCTCTTCCCGTGGCCGGTGAACTCGAATACTCCGGCCACGACCAGCTTTGCGGTATCGCTTTGCGGGAGCTCGCGCGCTCTTGGCTGGCGGATGCCTCGCATCGGCAGCCGACTCTCGTCAGAGAGCGTGTGCTGCGCGCTAACCTAGCCTTTGCCGCAGGTGAGAAAGGCGATGTGAAGGTGGAAGCCATCCCGGATAGCCCGGATTATCGACTGGAAGCCAACAGTGCCCTTTCGCCATTCGGAATCGCGCTGGGGCGCTTCAAGGTGTTCTGGCACAGGCAGCTTACCGAGGGATTACTGTCGCCTGACACTGCTGCGGATTTTCTGGTGCAGGCCGAAGTGCTTTCCCCGGAGGAGTGCCGCGAGATAATGGCAAAACGCGTCCCGCCCAAGATGCCGCGGCGGCGTGATGCGCCACTGAAGGATACACCGCCGCCCGATATTGCGGGGGCGGACTTGTTGCTGTCCGAGGCCATGGCCACATTTACGCTGAGGTATTTTGCCTCTCGGCTCATGGAGCTGGATTTGCCTCAATCGGTGAAGAGCTGGTATGCCCTGGCGGCCTTCAGTCCGGTGTATGAGGGCGTGAAGCCGGAACCCGGCAAAAGGCACTCATTGCCCTTCCGTGTCAACAGAACCGGCTCCAACCTGCTCAGTTTGCACAACCACCGTCAGGCTGTCCTGCTGCAAGAACTTGCCCCGCATGCTCAGCGGTATCGCGAGCGTTTCGCCTCCGGGTTGCCGGAGGCTACCATCGCGCGCCTGATGCCGGCAGCTCTGTCGCAGGACCGCGGCTTGCAGGCGGAACAGGCCTGGTCGCATTCCCTTTGCGGCGAAAGCGTGTTTCATGATTGCTCAGAGAAGCACTGGAGCATGTTGCGTTTCCCGTCGCTTACCTGGGAGGCTCTCACGCCGGCAGAGCGGGATACCTATGTGAGCCAGCTCGCCACTTTCTGTGTGGAGAATCCGCTCTCGCTGCCCGAGGATTTTGCTGCAATGGAGCAGGATACCACCGAGCTGGTGCAGTCGGCTCTCAGCAATCTGGATGCCGTGCTCAGCATGTGCCCCGATTTGCACCGTTACAGCTTCCGGTCGGATGATGACTCCCGCATCCGTTCTCTCACCATTGATTCCCCCGGATTGGAAGAATACCAGGGGCAGTACGCTACGGGGGATTTTGACCTCAGCCCGGAAACGCGTGCGAACTACTCGGTGGAACACCGCGATATGCCGCTGTTCATTGCCTCCTCCCCGCGTGTGCAGCATGCTCTGCATGTGCTGGATCTCCTGCGTGCCTTCCCCGGTCGGAAACCCTATTCTGACGGGCATCGCATCTGTTGGGGCGACTCCGTGTACGGCTCGGAGGGGAAGGCACCTGCCGGATTGGAGTTCTGGTCCCCGCGCCCTGCACTGAGAGGCCTGCGGCATATTTTCCACAATATGCGCATTGTCCAGGCAAAGACGGATGCGGATGTCGTCACCTCGCGTCGCGGCGACCCGCTGCCTTGGCTGGACTATTCGCAGTTCTACCCGACGGCACTTGAGCCCGTTACCGTGTACGAGTCCGATTTTGCTACGGGCTACGTGTACCGCCTGATGCCGGGGATGGTCGATGCCGCAGAGCCTCGAGCTCGTCTGCCGTATCTGGTGGGTGTTCGTGAGGGGGTGCATGTGGGGGTAAGCGAGTCCGATTTGTCCGGCTCGCTCTCCCCGCAAAGCTTCATGCCGTTGCATAGCTTTGTGCACAAGCACTATCCGCTGCCTGTCGTGGACCCGGAGGAGCAGTTGGCTCTGCGCCGCCGCACCATTGTACAGAACCTGGAGCGCCTGCTTTCCCTGGCGGATCGAAAGCTGGCTCGAGTACGGCCTGCGGATTCTGTGAGAGCGGATATGACTGAGCTGCTGATGCGCTTGTATGAAGATACGGGATTTTCGGAAAGTCTTCTGAACTTCAAGGCAAAGCGACTGACGACGGGGCGCGCCCGCGCCGTGCGTCTGGCCGCCAACGTCTTTGCGTGCCTGGAGGCCCCCGATACCCTCGAGCATTCGGATACCGTGGCGGCATTCCAAGCCTTCCGCGAAACGGCGGATATGTTGCGGCAGGATCGCCGTCTGTTCCTTTCGGTGGTCGAGGCTCTTGCCACCGGCGGCAGAGCCACATCTCAGACGACCGGCGTCGAGGCGCCTCCGAAGCCGCCTGTCGATACGGAGGCTGTCGCTGAGGCCAGACGGAATGCTAAGACTGTCACAGCGTTGCGCCGTTTGTTGCAGGGTATCAATGTGGAGCTGCCGGCGGATTTCGAGCTGACGCCGGATAAGCGACAGACGATAGTCGAGTGGCTGGAGGCTTTGCGCGAGACCGGATGGTATGATTTCGATCGTGCGCGGAAACGCAATGTGGTGGATGTCTACGCGTTGCTTGGTATTAAAAAATGGACCAAGAAAGACCTCAGAGAGATGAATGAGGCCATGACGCGTGCCGCGGAGAATTATGACCGAAAGGTGGCAGACCCGGAGTGGAAACGCCACTTGCAGGAAAAACGCGAGCATCTGGCCGAGAATGTGCGGCGTCACCGTGTCTTCGCAATCAGTAAACAAAAACCGGGAAAAAAAGATGATAAGAACCCTCCTTCAAACAACCCTTAAAGGGCGATTGGATGACCCGCTTTGGCGGCTCAATAATTTGTACTGGATTGAGGATAAGAGTGGAAGAGTGCGGCGCTTTCGCATGAATAGCGCGCAGCAGCGCCTGCATGCCAACCTGTGGTATCGCAATGTCGTGCTCAAGGCTCGTCAGCTGGGTATTTCTACCTATGTGGCGCTCCTGATGCTCGACCGCTGTCTATTCACTCCCAATTATCACGCCGGTATCATTGACAAAACGCTGCCCGATGCTGAGCAGAAGCTCGAGAAGCTGCGCTTCGCCTGGGAACACCTGGATTACCTGCCTCCCTATCCCGATGACCGGGAACGGGCGTTGGCCTATCTGGGCTCGCTCCTGAAGCAGCATACCGGCGTCTGCAAACGCAACGAGTGGCATCCGGTGACGGATGCCCGCACCCGGCTGGGCTTTACCAATGGCAGTGATATTCGGCTGGGGACGACGTTGCGCGGCGGTACGTTGCAGTTGCTACATGTGTCGGAGCTGGCGCATGTCTCCGTGCATGCGCCCTGGCGCGCCCGCGAGATTCGTACCGGGGCTATCAATACCGTCGCGGCAGATGGTACAGTCATCCTCGAAAGTACGCACGAGGGCGGGCGCTATGGCGTGAACTACGAGATGACGCTCGCCGCCATGCAGAACTCCGCCAACCCGTCGCTCTCTCAGCTCGATTTCCGCTTCTTTTTCTTCAGCTGGATGGATAACCCGGAGTATTCGCTCCAGGGCTCTCCCGCTGCGGCAGAAGAACTGGCGGATTACTTCGACAAGATTGAGTCCGAACTCGGTATGTCTCTCACCCCGGGGCAGAAACTCTGGTACGCGCGTATGGCGCGTACCATGGGGCCGGCGATGTGCCAAGAGTACCCCGGTACCCCCGATGAGGCTTTCTCTACCGGAAATGAGGGCGCTATCTACGGAGCGCAGCTTACCTCCCTACGGGAGCAGGGGAGAATCGGCTGCGAGTTCGATTACCGCTCCGATGAGCCGCTCTATACCGCGTGGGACCTCGGCCTGAGCGACCACACCGCCATTTGGCTCCTCCAGGCTTACGGCGGCAGCGTCTACTGGCTCAACCACTACGCGGCCAATCAATTGCCGCTGGAGCATTACGCGGGCATGATTCACCGCTGGCAGGAGAAATACGGCCCCATTGCCGCGCATTTCCTGCCGCATGATGCCGCGCATCGAGACCCGCATGGGCAGTCCTATGTGGAGAGCCTCGCGCGCTGCGGTATTCATGCCGTGCGAGTGGTGCCGCGTACACCGGATATCTGGCGCGGTATCAACGCCTTGCGCAATGTGTTGACCCATAGCTGGTTCCATCGCGATACTCTTCGGCAGCGCCTTAACCCGCAGGGCGTGGCGGAGCCCTCCGGCCTCACTTGCCTGGAGATGTACCGCACCGCACCCGATGCCGCCGGCGGCTCTTGCCGCGAGATGCCGGTGCATGATGCTGCCTCTCACTCAGCGGATGCCGCTCGCATGTTTGCTGAGGCCATGGAGCACGGCATGCTCTCTCCCATCGCGCGCGCTCAGCCTCCGCGCCGCGCCCGTATGAGCTGACGCCTACCAAGCGCCCTTGCCCCAGCAAGGGCGCTTGCTTCCTCCTAAGCAACTGCCTGCACCTCGTTTATGCACCAGTATGAATCTCGTTTCTTTCTCCCTCCAACCTCGTACCACGTAATTCCCCACTCTGCTCGCGTTGATGGGCGTTTTGGAATTCAAAAAGCCGCCGTTCCCAGGATTGGAACGGCGGCTTTGAAAACATGTCAGATTGCGAGAGTTACTTGCGTCGGCGGCGTGTTGCCAAACCGGCCAATCCCAGCAGGCTTAGTATACCAACTGATGGCTCAGGCACAGCGGGAGTATCCCCAACGATATTGGTGCCAACTTCCGGCTGGAAGGGATTGGTGCGAGGGGAAATAACGTAGTCGTCGTCCAGCGCCTCCACAGAATACGATACTCCCAATCCATTGATGTCTATCCAGTCTTTCTCTTTTTCGGCGGAATTGAACATCACCAGCAGGTAATGACCGGTAAAAGCCCCATTAGTCGACTCAGAGGTGTATGTTTGACTAAAGTCGAATGATTCTCCTGGGGCTTTCGGATTGTTGAATACATTATTGCCTTCATAATGTAACAGCATGGACTTATTTTCATAATCGTACGTCCACAAGGAAATGCTCATGCCGCGGCTGTATGAGCTAAAATTCAGAGTAATAGTTTGTGCATTCTGCGGCAACCACAGTGCCATGACAACACTTGTGCGATTTCCGTTGTCGTTGTCGTAGTCGCATCTGAAACTATTCGGGGTGCAATAGTCTACATTTACTCCGCCGCTAACATACCAGTGCATCAGGTCATTTTCATCGGTATTGGCATCCAGCGCATCCTGCAAACTTCCGATAATATTTGTTGCATCTTGGCTGGTGCCCAGACCGGAGGTATTCATGTTATTCACAACGATATAATCGTCGTCAGGTAGCCCTAACTGAATGCCGGGAGAGGTCACGATATCGCCACTGCCGACATCATCACCGCTACCTCCACCTGAGTCCGGTTTTTTTCTGGCATCGTCAGTATCACTTACAATAGCGGTGGGGTCATCAGGAGATGTATAAGAATCCTCCAACCCAATAGCGCAAGACACGCTAACAGTTATCGGAAAGAGTAGTGTGGGGATTATTCTTTTCATTACTATTTTTACTTTTTTTAGATCGCAAAGTTAGGGGGGGGCTAACTTTGCGCAGCTCAAATTACACCAACTGTTGTAGTTTGTCAAGAGAAAATATTAAAAAATCTCAATGCAATAGCTCATAAAGTTGAGTGATAAGGATGATTCTTACGATTGAAATTAGTGTTAAGTGTTCTTACTCGTTTGTTATTCGGTGAGTACAACTACCGTTATTCTAGCAAAGATTTCGTTACGACCGCCGATGTGAAAAAAATGCAACTTTAAGCTTGCCAAATGCGTCGAATTTGATAGATTACTGACATACGCTATCTTTTATATGGGATTTGTGTAAATAAAAGCCATGAAGAGAACATTACTATTAACGGTCTTGTTGGCCGGGCAAGTCACAGCTGCAACCTGCTCAGAGCTGACAAGCGCATGGTGTGATGAGGCGAGCAATGTTATTAACAACGGGCAAGGTTTGGAGGGCTCTGCCGACACCGGCTTGAACGGCTCCCGGCTCTCTGTTTACGGGATGGACGCGGCGCTTAACACCCTGAGCCGGAGCTCCACTGCCTATGCGACATCCGGGGTGGATTTCACATCTGCCACTACAATCGAAGCCACAAACGGGCAAGTGTTAGTCAATACAGAAACACCTGAAAACAGCACCTTTAGAATAAAATCTGCCGCAGGGTGGACCGCCCTGACCAACACCTCCTACAGCTCAGACATTAACGTACAAGTCACAGGAGAAACGGTTTACAACATTTTCGGAGCTATGGGCAGTGCCAAAGCCGGGCAGCTCACGTTGGAGATTGCGGCCGGCGCAAGCATTGGCCACGCTTCCTACGATGGGAAAACTGCCGCCATTGCAGGCTCTCATGGTGGCGGGCAGGCAGAGGCCTTCAACGTATATGTAGAGGGCGGTACTGTAAGCTCTGATATAGTGGGTGGCGCCATATTGGGCAGCGGTCACATAGACAGCGTCAAAATTGTGGTCAATAGTGGCAGTGTACAAGGCTGCATATACGGTGGCTCTAAAACAGACGGCAGAGTTGACAAGGCTCATATCATCATCAACGGAGGCACCATCACAGGCGGAATCAATGCGGGGGGGACTGACGGCTCTGTAACCAACGCCCAAATGACTATCGCCGGGGGCGTGATAGCCGGAGATATCACCAAGGGCAATGCCAAAAATGCAGATGTTATCATACAGGGTAGTGCAGCAGCCATCACCGGTAGTGTAGAGGCAGACTCCCTTACCCTCTATAATGTCCAAAAAAATATGGCTGCAAGCGTAAAATCCGTGAAAGATATTACCGCAGCCGGCAATACCAACACGGCTATTGCAGTGCAAAATGAAATGGTGCTCGACTCACTTCATTTAGGCAATGCCACCACCTTAAGCGTGCTGAATATGACAGATATGCCCAATAGCTCCATGGATGATGAAGCCGCTATTACCGTGACAGAGCTGGTTGTAGGAAACGGAGCTACACTTAATGCCAACTTACTCTTTACACAAGAAGCAATGTTGCGTATGGAGGGGGTATTGACCATGGGTAGCAGTATCTCCCTAACCACGGGCATGACACTTGATTTAGCTGACACCATGCTTAACGGTTTATACAATGGAGAGAGCATAACACTGTTTGCCGGGGTCGATGCTCTGTCTGTTGACAACAAGTCCATTGCTGTCGGGACAGTCCTGGACGCCACAGATATCTTCACCGGGCTGGACACTGAGTACACCTACTACATGAGCTACGATGGCTGCAACGTGAGCCTGAGTATACCTGAGCCCACAACAGCTACGCTGAGTCTGCTGGCTTTGGCTGCATTGGCAGCCCGCCGCCGCCGCAAAATAAAGGCCTGAGCGATTTCTCTAAAGCCTCAGCTTTCCACCAGCGGCTGGGGCTTTTCTTTGCCTTTTGAGCAATGCCCTCAAAGATGGACTACTATGCTACCCCCGGTCGGGCTTCTTCAGCAATGAGGAAAACTCACAAAGAAAGGGTATATTCGTCTCCGCTTATTCGGAGCTATGCTGAGACAAGGTGGACTAACTGTGGGAATCAGTCGCAGATTCTTTTGATTTAATCTTCCACCGGAAAAACATTATTATATCTGGTCATCAGATTCTCGTCACCATAATTCCAATATGAGGTTGGTTGTATTGCTGCATCGGTAGCCAGTCCCATAATTTTTCGGGTTGCCGCAGTGAGAGAACAGACCTCACCATTATAGCTTACCTTATTCTCGCTTTCAACCGTTACTTGGATAGATGCATTTTTCGTATATGTCAATACTGCTCCTATTGGTATACCTAATCGCGCATAATTCAATTTGGGCCGTTTTTGCTTCAATTTCTCCGTAGAATTTTGTTCCTCCTGTGTCAGTTCTGATTTGATTTCTTCTCTGACCTCATTTGTGACATCCTCACTTTCATTGCAATATTTCATTATAGCGATTGCTTGTTCCGATTTGATTTCGAAGAACTCTCTTTTCGGATTCACTCTATATGGTTCGAAAGCCGCGTGCAAGGCCTGCTCCAACAGTTTTGTTTTACCACTTTCAACCTTACAGGCATAGGCACAGTCAAAAGGTACGGGGACTCCTGTGCCGTATAATTCTTTCATTCGCTGCTCTAAATTGGCTCTTTGCGTCATGCCGATTTTCACAATCCCCGGCATGGCAGAATTTGTTAATACATACACAAGCCCATAATCTTTCTCCTGCTGATTTCGTTTCATAACCGTTATTATTGCTCCGGCAATAAAACATGATTGTTCGAGGCATAGCGAACACTGGCTT
>JAUNRE010000059.1 GCA_030535795.1 Akkermansia sp. | reverse complement strand
GCTCTTTCGGGCTGCCCCGTGTCGGGGTGCCGCAAAGTATACATGAAACATCGCGACACGTCAAGCTTATTTTTGAAAAATTTTCAAAAATTCTTTTCACAATTTTCCAAAACATTGAAAAATCAACAAAATAAAAAATCATTTTCCGGCGCATTTCTTTCCACAAGCGAAAAAACGGCTAAGATAAATGAAAGAATCGAGCCTTTACAGAAGAAATTCTGCAAAAGCCCGATTCAGGGAGAGGGTAACAAGGGAAAAGGACTATTTCACCAACGGGATTCGAAGCCCCCCCCTATTGTTCATGATAAGGGGTTCACACTCGCGCGACTTTGTCCAGATACTCCGCGCCGCCGGGAGTTGGAACGATAATAAGGCGGAAACGAGCACGAGTGCAGGCAACGTAGAGCTCGTTGGGGGTAAAGCCGGAATCCGACCCGGGGCGCGGAGCTGAAATATCTGTAAGGATAACCGCCAGACTTTCAAGGCCTTTGTATGCTTTGACAGTCTCACCCAGCACTCGCGTAGAACCGGGAGCCAGACAACGGCTCAGGCGAAGGTCTGCATTCTCGCGCGTTTCGCCATCGGCAGGGAAATCGACGAGATCAGCAAGCAGCGGATCCTTCAGTGACGTATTGCGCCGCCAGGGAGTCAGCACCACAATATCATGCAGCGCATAATTTTCTCGCAGCAACGTCTCAATAGCCGCACGCACGGCTGCGGCACGTTGTTCTGCCCTTTCCCCCGGCGGCATCACCTCAACAGCAGGACCTTGCAGGGGAAGCCCGGCGGGAGCCCCTTGACATATCGAGGCACTAAACGAAGCGATGGGAGAGGAATTGCGCAAATTGTGCTGCAAGCGCAGACGCACCGGTAGCGTGGGCAGCTCGCAGCCACGCCCAAATATACGCTGCACCGTATCGGAGAAGATGTAGAGCTTACCGCCCGGCTTCAACAAGCACTGCAACAGGCGCCACCATTCAGACGGAAAATCCTGAGCTTCATCGACAAAGATATAATCGCATGCATAACAGGCATCCCCCTGCACTGCCTCTATCAGCGGAGCCAGTGCGCCCTCAACAAACAAATTGCCGGGCATCGGCATGCCGATGAGCTTGCAAAGCTGCTCGACAATCGTCTGGAAATTATCCAAAGCAAACGAAGCGGCACCATCGAAACGCTGAACCCCGACATAACGCATCGCTCCCTGTACCCGCAGGTACTCCGCGAGATTGTAATTAAAACAAGTTACAAGCACGCGACTGCGTGTAGCGTGTTGGCGGGCATGTAAAGCCAGACGAGCAGCCTCGCAGCAGAGCATTGTGCTCTTGCCGGAACCGGCACAGCCCTCCACATGTACGCCGACGGGAGATTCCGCCAGCATGGGCAGCACTTGCGTCAGCGGAGCAGCAGCGCTGTTGATGATAGCCGTAGCAGTGGCGGCATCCATGCGGAAGACGAGGTTTTGCAGCAGGTAGCGGCGCACCTCATCAAGCTCCGCCGGGGTCGTACCGTTCCCGAAGCAGAACAGGCTTTCCACCCGCTTCTGTAACCCGGCTCCCAACGCTTCGGCACCGCACAAATACAGGCGGTCATACACCTCATTGCGAGGCACAGAGGCATTAAGATCATGCCACTGGGCCTCTACCGCATCGGCATCGAACTCAGTTTCGCTCAGGTTCTCATAGTTGGTGATTTTTCCCAGCAACACCGCCATGCAGCGCGTTTCGAGGCGAGAGCGGCCATCGTGCCCCCAGCGGAAGTATTTATCGAGCTCCGCACGCAGATTCTTCATCGCGAGGAAAGCCTGATTGAGAGGGCTATCGTGCCCGACAGGCACATAACCGGAAGGAGTACCGCGCAACCAACGCCCGTTCTCCACCTTGGCGCTCTGCCAGTTCTTCACCTCCAACACCATCACACCGCACCCCGGAATCAGCAGCACGAAATCAGCTTCGTATGTGATGTGTTTCGATTTACGTTTCCGAGCATCTACCAACAGGTGTCGCCAGCAATTATAAATAACCGTCCAGTCCGCCGGCAGCTGTTGAAGGGCTTCATAGACAATACGCTCCCCTACCTGCCCGGCATCATAGGGAGCAGTAACAGGAAACTCAGCAGGAAACATGCGTGCCATGCCCGATATTCTACACACGCCCCCGCCACATAGCAAGCAGAAAACGTTGCGAGTATACGGGCTCGCTTTCATTTCGGCCTTTACATTCGCGACTTCGTGCTCTATAGTATGGGCATGAGCAGTATGAAAGTATCTGACAATATGGAAGCGCTCATTAAGCTGGCGCTCGATGAAGATTTTGGCGATGGTGATGTTACCTCCACCTACTTCGTGCCGGAGGGCTTGCAGGCACGCGCCCTGATGCGCCCCCGCACACAGGGTGTGCTGTCCGGCGTCAAAGTAGCCGAAGCCGTATTCCGCGCGGTGGATCCCAGCCTGAAAGTAGAGGTCTACCTGCATGATGGCGAAGCCGTATCCCCGGGAGCCATTGTGATGATGATTGAGGGCTCTGCCCGCTCCATTCTGGGCGCCGAGCGTACTGCACTGAATTTCATCCAGCGCCTCTCGGGTGTGGCCACCATGACCAACAGATACATGAAGGCCATAGCCCACACAGACTGCAAGCTGCTCGACACCCGCAAGACAACCCCCGGCTACCGCCTGCTGGAAAAAGCAGCCGTGGTGCACGGCGGCGGCAATAACCACCGCCTCGGTCTCTACGACCGCGCCATGGTGAAAGACAACCACCTGATGACGGATGGCGACACCGCACACCTGCAGGCCTGCATCGATAAGCTCAATGCCGACAAACCCGGCGTAGAAGTAGAGCTGGAGGCCGACAACCTGACCCAGGTGGAAGCATTCCTGAAACTGCGCGGGGTAGACTACATCCTGCTGGACAACATGAGCCCTGAAGATATGGCCAAGGCAGTGGAGATGCGCGGCAAGAACAAGAAGCCCTACTTCGAAGCCAGCGGTGGCCTCACCCTGGATACCGCCCCGGCGGCGGCCGAAAGCGGCGTAGACTTCATGAGCTTCGGCTGCCTCACCCACTCTGTTCCCTCCATGGATTTGGGGCTGGACTTTACCGTGGAACGCTGACGCGACAGAATGGAACTCAGCCCGCGGGAAGCTCTCATCACCCTCAACCTGATACCCGGGTTGGGTTCGGTGCGTATACAAGCTCTGCTGGATTTTTTCGGCTCGGCAGAGCTTGTATTGGCAGCACCGCTACAGCTACTGGAACAAGCGCCCCGCATAGGCCCCCGGCTGGCACGAGCCATAGCCGCCTGGCAGGATTGCACCAACGTGCACGCCGAACTGGCTTGCGCCGATGACTATGGTGTTCGCGTAGTGACTCTGCTGGACGAGGATTACCCGCCTGCTTTGCGCCACATGAGCGACCCACCCATCGTCCTCTATACCAAGGGTGAATGGCTCCCCACTGATGGCGACAAGAGTGTAGGTATCGTGGGTACCCGTGCAGCCACCCCCTACGGCATGACCACCGCGCGCCGACTGGGGCGCGAACTGGCTGACGCCGGTTGCACCATTATCTCCGGGTTGGCACGCGGCATCGACACCGCAGCCCACTGGGGTGCACTGGATGCCGGCGGGCGCACCATCGCCGTGCTGGGCTACGGCATGGCGGGTATATTTCCGCAGGATAATGCAGAACTGGCAGAGCGCATCTGCAACGGCCACGGGGCTATTGTGAGCGAATTTCCCATGACCCTGCGCCCCAGCCGCACCACATTCCCCCAGCGCAACCGCATCGTAGCCGCCTGGAGCCGAGCCGTCGTCGTGGCAGAAGCGCCCAACCACAGCGGCGCCCTACATACGGCCACCCTCGCAGCGGAATCCTACGGCAACACCGTCTTTGCCATTCCCGGCCCCATCGACCGCCCCTCATCCGTTGGATGCCATGCTCTGATACGCGATGGCGCCATACTCTGCACCAGCGCCCAAGAGCTCATGGCTGACATGCGCTGGACAGGCTCCCCACGCCAGCTGGAACTCTTTTCCCGAGATTCATCTCCGCAACATACAGACACCCCGCCCCCGCCACAAGTGCCGGGGGATTGTCCGGAGAGAGCCGCAATCCTTGCTGCCATAGCTGCCGGTCATAACACGCTGGATGCCCTCTGTTGCGCTCTGGGACTTGGCGCCATGGCGCTCACCCCCCAGCTCATGCGCCTGCAAATAGAGCGCGCCATACTTCCCCTCCCCGGCGGCCGCTACGAATGCAGTCCTACGCATAACAGGTAAAGTCAGCAGCGGGATTTAACATTGACACCAAGCATAACTGCACATACAATATCGGCATGAAAATCCTGCTGCCTATCGTCATGCTGTTTTCGGTATCCCTCAGCAGCTGCGCCGGCCTGCTGGATGTCGTGCTACGCAAGCAGATTGCCCCCGAGGTACAGCAGGAGGCACAGAAAAACGACTGCTGGTATACCTATATGCCGCACCGCTCACCGGGCTTCTGCCTACGAACCCGGCGCGCCATCGTCTGGAAAGACCCGGCTCTGAACCTTGGCTACTGGCGTGGCCTGCACCCGCAACCACCCCACAGGGTGCTCATGGAAGCGCGAGGGCACACTCTCATTCTGCATCGCCGCTATGTGTGGGACGGCAACAGCGTGGGCACCACCCAGCTCAACGACCTCATGCCCAGCCTGCGCCATGATGTGCTCTACCACGCACTCAAAGAAGGCGCCCCCATCTCCCGCCGCGATATCGACCAAGCCTACATGCGCGATTGCAAACGCTATGGCACCGATACGCGCCAGCTCGACTACGGCACCCTGCGCCTCTTCGGCGGCATCTTCAACAGCCTGGGCCAGCGTAATACACTCATCATCCGCCCCACCACCCCTCAAACGCCGCCCGCACCACTGGAGCCCAACCGTTTCGATGACCCGTATGACGACCTCAACTACACCCCGCCGGATGCCTGATATGATGGGCGGGGCCTTTGGCCCGGAATTGGCGACATACCGCAGCTTTCCCCACACGGAAGGCGTCGGCTGCGCCTGGCTGAGCAGCGGGCGAGCAGCCTTGGAATGCCTGTTGCACAATATACCGCGCCCGCAGCGCATTCTGGTTCCCCGCTATGTGTGCGACACCATCCTGGAGCCCATTCATCGCCTCCAGCTTCCCATCGAACGCTATGCTGTTGATGAACAGCTCACCCCGCTCCCCCCGGCGGATGCCGACAGCGGAGACCTGCTCCTGCTGGTAAACTACTTCGGCCTTACCGGCGAGGCCGTGCGTACCGCAGCACTTCGCCACCCCGGCCCTGTGATAGTGGACGCCACCACCGCTCTGTATTGCCCACCCCTGCCCGGCATTCCCACCTTTTACAGCCCCCGCAAGTTCGGCGGCCTGTGTGATGGAGGAATCGCCTGCGCCCCCTTCCCCCTGCACTTACCGGAACAAACAGACAGCAGCGCCGACCGAGCTCTCGGCATGTTAAAAAGAGCCGAAAACGGCGCCATCTTCGCAGCCTCGGCATTAAACGCGGCAGAACAAATGCTCAGCGCACCGGCTCGGCGTATGTCGCCCCTCACCCGCCTGCTGATAGACAGCATCGACTGGGAAACCGCTGCCCGCCGCAGGTTGGCAAACTACGCCGTACTACACGCCGAGTTGGCGCCCATGAACCGCCTGTCATTACCCGCCGTCCCCGAAGCTGCGCCCATGTGTTACCCCCTCGTCTGCGGCATACCGGGATTGCGCGATGAGCTCATTGACGCAGGAATTGCCCTCCCCCTCTTCTGGCCTGAAGTCATCGAGGCCACGCACCATGAACAAGCAGAAAATCGCCTCGCGCGCACCCTGCTGCCCCTCCCCCTCGACCAGCGCTACTCCACCGCCGACATGCAGCGTCTTTTACGGCTCATCTTGGCATGATTTCGCAAAAGTCCCTACCACTTTTGCAACATTGTTCGCTATAGTCCCTACCACTTTTGCAGAATTTTTTCCAAAAAGTCCTTACAATTTTGCAGAAGACGCAGAAAACATGCGAGCAAAAAATCTCGAAGATGCACTCGATTGGCTTCAATGAGCCGGGCTTATCTACCGAATAAACCGCATCAGCAAGCCCGCGATTCCCATGAATCCCTACGAAGACGGAGCCTTCAAACTATTTTTTTTGGATGTGGGATTGCTGGGTGCACGCACGCAACTTTCTGCAAACACCCTGCTGCGAGTCAATCGCATATTTCAGGAGTTCAAGGGAGCCCTTACGGAACAATATGTGCAACAACAACTGCGAGCCGAGTGCGGATTTTCCCCCGGGTACTGGATATCTGAAAGCCTGCGAGCGGAGCTGGATTTCCTCTTTCAGTTTGATACAGAAATTGTTCCCATTGAAGTCAAAGCTGAAATCAATTTACAGGCAAAAAGTCTGATGAGTTATTGCCGCAAGTTCATGCCAAAGCTGGCCGTACGAAGCTCCATGCACGAGTACTACCGTCAGGAAATCAGTGTAGGCGAGCAACACACCACCACATTGATTGACCTGCCGCTCTACGCCATCAGCACCATACGGCAGGAATGCGCCGAAGCCTTGGCAGACCGCAGGAATCAGAGCTCGTAGTAGGTATAGCCATTCAGGCCGGTGCGGTAGGCTTCGAGCGCCTCGCGTCGCTGGCGGGGAGAGATGAGCCCCTCCTCCACAGCTTGTTCGGCCAGGGTGCGGAAGCGAGCCACGAGGTCACGGCTATCATACTTCACATAGGAAAGGACATCGGCCACGCTGTCGCCCTCTTCCTCCTGCGTGTAGACGGGGCGGCCGTTTTCCAGATGCACGCTCACCACGTTCGTATCGCCAAGCAGGTTGTGGATGTCGCCCAGAGTCTCCTGATAAGCACCCACCAGGAACACGGCCACATAGTAATTCTCCGAGCCCTCAAACTCATGCAGCGGCAGAGAGTGTGCTACGTCCTCACGGTCGATGAAATTATCCACTTTACCATCGCAATCGCAGGTAATATCCACTAGCACCGTCTTTTGCGTCGGACGCTCGCAAAGACGCTGAATGGGCATTACCGGGAAAAGCTGGTCGATAGCCCAGGAATCGGGCATGCTCTGGAAGAGGGAGAAATTGCCGTAGTAGAAGTCGACCATGTTGTCGGATACCTCTTTCAAATCCTCGGGGATTTCGCTCATCTCGGCAATACGGCGGGAAATCAACCCCATAATGTGCCAGTAAATAGCCTCGCCGATACCGCGCTCTCTCAAGCTGGCATTACCATAGAAGAACTGCATGCGCAGCTGGTCGCGGTAGTAGTTAGCATCGTTGTAGCACTCCTGTATATTCTTGCGGGTGAGCATGCGGCGAGTCTCATCGAGTGCCTTCAGGATTTCGCTCGGTTTCTCCGGCAACTCAGGCGGACGGGCATCCTGCCCGGGAGCACTCGCCACGTCCAATATATTGAACACCAGAACAGAGTGGAACGCGGCAATAGCACGTCCGCTCTCTGTTACCAGCGTAGGATGCGGCACTCCGCACTTAGTGCACAACTCACCCACCACCTCTACGATATCGCGAGCGTACTCCTCCATGGTGTAGTTACAGGAAGAGTGGAAATTTGTCTGCGAGCCATCATAGTCAACAGCCAAGCCGCCACCCATATCGAGCGTCCCCATGGGGGCGCCCTCGCGTACGAGGTCAATGTACATACGGCAGGCTTCGGTAAGGCCCTCACGCACAACAGAAATATTGGGAATCTGCGAGCCCTGGTGGTAATGCAAAACCTTCAGGCAATGCAGCTTATCGGCAGCTTTAAGGGCATCTACCACATCGATGACCTGAGCCGTATTGAGCCCGAATACCGAGCGATCACCGGCGGACTCGCTCCAATGGCCGGAGCCCTTGGCCGCCAAACGCACACGCACCCCGAGGTTGGGGTCAATGCCCAGCTTGCGGGCTCGCTCGAGAATGGCCGGCAGCTCGTTGGGCATTTCGAGAATCAGGCAAATGTTAATCCCCATGCGCTGCGCCATAAGCGCAAGGTCGATAAACTCATCATCCTTGTAGCCATTGCACATCAGGAACGCCTGCGGATCCTTCATCTGAGCCATGGCGGCAATAAGCTCAGGCTTACTGCCGGCCTCCAGGCCATAGTGATAGCGCGCCCCATAGGACACGATTTCCTCCACAATTTCACGCTGCTGATTCACCTTAACAGGATACACACCACGATACACCCCCTGATAATCAGCCTCCTGAATAGCCTTATGGAAGCTCAGGTTAAGCTCATCGATACGCGCGCGCAGTAGGTCGCGGAAGCGCAACAGCACGGGAGCATCCGTACCTCGCTCAGCCAGCCCTTTCATAATGGTATGCAGGCTCACGGGGCGCTTTTCGCCATCGGTATCCACCAAATTCACCGTCACCTCACCATTGCGAGAAACGCCGAAATAGCCGTTGCTCCAGGCGTCGATACAGTAAAGCTCGGCCGAGTCGGCAGCAGTCCAATTCTTAACCTTGCGTCTGATGGTGGTGTGTTTGCGCGATACCATGGTTACTTCTCCGGTTGAGGTGTGCGCGCGTTATATACTATAAACGCACGATTGTCAATCAGGAAGTGAGTTTTTTTGTTACTACTGACTCAGCGTCGGCTCCGGCCGATACGTTTCAAGTGTTCCATCAGCAAATTTCTGAGGATTTCGGCAGATTCCGGCACATCCTGCACAGAATGATCAGCCGGTACAATAGACTCCCCACCCCAGGAAATATGGCTGGACCAATAAGGCACCACACCGTCAGAACTACGCGGCGTGTCACCATCTCCCTCATCGCCGATAATGGAATGAGTCGGCACGTTGCGCACCTGTAATCCCTGTAAGCCCCGAATGGAATAACTATCAGGCGAAAGCTGGCTCAGGCTTGTGAACGCCTCGGTCAATTTACCGGGATTAAGCAACACGCTATCCTGCTGCAACGTGGCAATATTCACCACCTCGCTCACGATATTCTGCGGCAGCTGCACCAACTTGGTCAGCGCCATGACAATGCGGTAGCGCGCCAGCGGAGCGCCGCGATGCGGTGTCGCCATGTACACCACCATGCCGGCTTTAACCGGGCGGAAGAAAAATGCGCTGCGCAGCAAAGCACTGCTCCCCATCATGCCCTTGCTGTCCAGCGGATACTCACGCAGCATGTGCCATGGCTCAGTGCACTGGCTATAGTGCGTAATGAGCCCGCCCATCGAATGCCCTACAACCACCATATTATCCCAGTTGCGGTTACGCTTGTGCGGGTCGAGTTGTCGGCGAGCAGCCATCAGCTCCTCCCGATAGCGGGCGGCTGTAAGCGTCCAGCTCACCCCGGTGGGATAATTGTAATACCAGAACTGGTAATTGAGGCGTATGTTCGGATCGCTCATCAGGCGATTCACCAGATTATCAAAAGTACCGGCGCTCGACATAAGCCCGTGGGCAAGAATGACGGGTATTTTGTCGGGGTTGTACGCCTCCATACAAGACAGGCCGTTGACATCGCGCAACTGCTGGGGACGCAACAAGCCCAACAGTCGCCCCTCTTTCACACGGGTGAGGTTCCAGTATATCTCAATCGCTGCGGAGAAATCACCCGCCAATTGGTGCCGGTACCCCCGCAATGCCAGCGTCTCATGCTGGTCTCGCGCCACCATACGCAGCACCGGCTTTGCCCCCTTTCGAGTGGGAAAAGTCATCACAGCCGTCAGCGTACTCACCGTACCGCGCGTGCGGATGTTGAAACGGCGCCCGATTTTGCTCACATTTTCGGCCGGCACGATACCCACCATGGGCACCCCCAGCCCCGGCACAGTGTAATGCTTTTGCAAATCGCGGGTCACGATATCCGCTGCCGGCACAATATCCTCGTATACTTCGCGCAGCGGCAAATGCGTCTCGCCCCCTTCGAGCTCGAACACAATACCCGGCAACTCATAATCCCGCTCTCCACGCTCAAATGCCCGCCGCATATCCGCCCGGTAGCGACGCAGCAACCTCAACAAAGCATCATTGTAACGAGCCACAAGCCGGCGGTATTCCTGAGGAGCAATCCCCGGCACCTGCAAAGCCTTCCAATCCGCCCGGAGCTGCGACAGCAGAGCGGCATCCGGCTCATGCACGCGCTCCGCGCGGCTCACGCGCGCCTCGGGCACCAAAGGTGCAGAACAACCACCCAGCAGCACAGCTGCTGCCAGTGTTAGGGTAATCCCCCGCCATAATCTGTGTAGTTGTTCCGACATGAACTTCATTGTACTCAAACAAATGCGTGAGGTCAATATCTATTTCTGAAAAACATCTGACAAACCACACACAGACTACGGAATAACACAATGGCCCCACTGCAAATATGCCGTGGAGCCATTGTTTTTACTGTTATTCTTGTTACTCGGCAGGCGTAATGGTTACAGGAACCTTGATTTCGCTCAGGCCGTTGGCCTTCACCGTTACAGTCGCTGTACCGCTCTCGCCACGCTTGCCTCGCACCACTGCCAGCAAGCGCCCGTTGAAGAAGCGCTGGTCGAGCGACTTCATGCAGGTCCAGTCGGTCGGGTCGCCGTTGCAGAAGCCTACCAACTCAGCCGGTCCCTCGATGGAGAAGCTCACGCGGCGGCTATCTGTCGGCACCACATTACCATTTGCATCGGTCAGAGCCAACTCCACGAATGCGAGGTCACGCCCGTCGCCGACAATAGTGTCGCGATCTACCTCAGCTACCACTGCGGTGGAGGTACCGGTCGTGACGCGCTTGGCCGTTGCCCAAGGCTTACCATTCTTCTTCACCACCACTTTCACCTCACCGGGTTCATAAATGACATTCTCCCAAGTAAAGCGGTACTGGTTCTTACTAACCACGAGCGACTTATCCTTTTGCGAGAAGGTGGGGCCATCTCCACGCTTACGCACACCCTGGCTCTTGCCGTTCACAAACAGCTCCGCCTCATCGCCACTGGTAAACACCATCACCGGTGTAGTGCGGCCTTCATGCCCCTGCCAGTTCCAATGGGGCAGAATGTGAGCCTGAGCCTTCTCGGGGTTCCACTGGCTCTGGTAGAGGTAGTAGATATCCTTGGGGAAGCCGGCGAGGTCAATGATACCGAAATATGAGCTGCGGCTCACGGCGCGGTTGCCCATCGCCTCATACTCCTTCATGATAGCATCGCGCTCTGCCTTGGGAAGGTGCTTTATGTTATTCTCGATGGAGGCATCCTGGTTGTAAGGAGTGGGCTCGCCGATGTAGTCAAACCCGGTCCATACATACTCACCGGCCAAGTCGGGATTCATGGTATGAGCCTTCATCTCAATATCCGGACAACTACCCCAGTGCGTACTCGCCAAGCCATAGGAGCTCACCTGGTGCGGTACGGCACCGGGTTTAAAATAGCCATCTCCCACGCCCCAGCCCAGCGGGAAATTGTAGGTATCGCGCGTGCCTACGCAAGAACATGTCTCAGAGCCGTAGTACGGCTTTTCCGGATGCTTCTTACGAAAATCATCATAAAGATGAGGCTTATAGTTGAAGCCATATACATCCAATGTGTCGATAAAGCCGTTGCGCCAGGCATTCATATCATTGCAGCCCACGGTGTAGGGACGCGTCGTATCGTACTTGCGAATCTCATCACGCAGCCCGAAGGCCACGCGGAAGTTGAGTTCATTCCACGCTTTATCCGTTTTGCTCATCGTCTGCTCATCCACCTCGTTACCGCCGCTCCAGGCGATGATGGAGGGGTGGTTACGGTCGCGAAGCATGAAATTCTCCACATCTTTCTTCCACCACTGATCCCAGTATATATGGTACCCATTCACCTTGCCATACTTCTGGCGCTTCCAGATATCGAAAAGCTCATCAATCACGAGAATACCATGCTTATCGCACAAATCGAGCACCTCGGGTGCAGGCGGATTGTGAGTCATGCGAATGGAGTTGCAGCCCATTTCCTTGAGCTTTTCAATCTTGCGCTCATAGGCACGGGTGTGGAAGGCAGAGCCGAGCGGTCCCAAATCATGGTGCTCGCACACACCCTTAATGCGCACTTTCTTGCCATTGAGGTAAAAACCATCCTTTCTCCACTCAACGGTGCGTACGCCAAAAGTCGTTTCGCGCGTATCAATCTGGCAGCCATTCATTTCCACGCGAGTTTCGAGACTGTAGAGGTTCGGAGACTCGCAGCTCCAGAGACGCGGGGAAGCCAGGCGCAGTTCCTGTTCCACCACCCCTTCCGTACCGGGAGCCAGCGTAATGGTAGCCGGAGCAGCGGCCGCACCTTCCACACGCTGGTGCACAGTCACTTCGGCAGGAGTATCGCCGGTATTCTTCACCGTTGTCTGCACCTTAACCAAGGCCGAATGCTCCGAAATCTCGGGCGTTGTCACGTAGGTCGGCCACTGGGTCAGATGCACGGGGCCGGTCTTCTCCAACCACACGTGGCGGTAAATACCGGCGCCGGGGTACCAACGCGTCGACAGCTCCAGGTTACTGGCCATCACCGCTATCAGATTCTTCTCGCCCGCCTTCAGGAAAGGGGTAATATCCACACGGAAGGAGTTGTAACCATACGCCCACTCACCGGCTTTCTTCCCGTTTACATAAATCTGAGGACGTGCCATCACTCCGTCAAAGTCGAGGTACCAGCGGTTCTTCGAAGCGTCAAAATCAGCCGGCACATCAAATTGCTTGCGGTACCAGCCCCATCCATTCCAGGGCAGCTTACCGGTTTCGTTCGGCTCTGCCTCCAGGAACGGGCTCTCGATAGCCCAGTCGTGCGGCAACTGCACAGGCTTGTAGCCCAGCTCACTGGCATCCACAGCAGCATGCACATAAGCATCAGGCCCGCGGCGCACTTTCAGCGGCTTATTATCAGCCCCGGTAAAGAGCACCTCGCGCACGCTCATCCACTGGCGGCTGTGAGTCCCGCTCGGCACTGTAACGATGACGTAGCGAATAGCCGTGGGTTCCGGCATCTCCACAAAACTGGCAGCCTGCCCACCCTGGTTGAAAGAGAGCTCAAAGTTCTTACTTTCATCATGGCACACCACCTTAATTTCCACATCAAACGTACTGGGGTGCTCCCAGTAAATCAGGAAAAGCTTCACGGGGTCCTCAAACCCGGGAGCGATGACAAGTCGGTGCCCGGACTTTTGGTTGGGGGCACACCAACGAGTTTCCATATTACCATCCACCGCATGGGAAGCAGCGTGTCCGCCCTGATACCCGGAACACCAGGTAGGGGAGCCGGCATCAGCAGGATCATATCCGCCAAAGTATTTGAATTTCCAGCCGAAATCAAATGTCTCACGTTCGCCGGCATGTGCAGCTGCAAAGCCCAGCGCTATTAGTGGGAGTATGTATTTTGCATTCATGGCTATCTATATCTGTTTACCGCATGGTAAACGGGTTCCGTACCATATAGCATATTTTGAGCGACATGACAAGCTAAAAAATCGGCACCCGAGCATAAGTCGTTGTAAAATATTCGCCTCAGCCCTCATTCATCCGCCACGCCCACCCACACATGAGAATCTTCATGAAATGGTAACGTGCCATCTGCCTGCGGTAGCCCAAAACTGGTTCTGAACAACTCGTACCGGGGCTCTCGCCCGCCCCCCGCCGCCTCCACGTACTCGGTAAACAGGGCATACCCGCACGTGCCGCTTTCCTCAGCTATCATCACCTCTATCTCGCATTCTTCCCGCTCCTTCAGCTCAATAAACTCACCCGCCTCCACAGCGGGAAACACCATTTGCTCAATCAGCAGCTTCCCCGCCTTCCATCATCAGCAGCACAACACCAGCAGTATACGCAACCGTCCTTATATAATCCCACTCATCCTCCTTTCCTCCTGCATCATACCAAACACCGAACACGCCGGCAACCTTTTTATCAACGCTTTAAGTTATATTTGAGTCTCATCATTGTAACACAAATGTATCGCGCCGCCGGAGGTGGGGAACTACTGGCAGGTAGGTGAGGAAGATGGGC
>JAUNRE010000058.1 GCA_030535795.1 Akkermansia sp. | reverse complement strand
GGCGGGGCTTGTGCGCAAGCTTAGCAGAATTAGCTCTGTGTCCTAAATTCGGGGGGCAGTATATAATTTAGCTCCGGCGGCTTTGAGAAGCTGTTGGATTTCCTCGCTCTTAGCCCTCAAAAGGGGCGTGCGTTCTTCCCAATCATATGCGTTAACTTCGATGCCGGGGGCTGCGAGTAGCAGCTTGACGCATTCTATGTGGTTATTCTGTACTGCCCGGTGTAGGGGCGTTTGTAAAACGCAATCCGGCTTGTTGACCTCAATGCCGGGGACGGCAAGCAACATCTTGAGGTATTCTGCATTACCATGGTCTGCAGCAACGTGGAGTGCGGTGGATTCAGGCCTGCCGTTTGGAATGTTGACGTTAATACCGGGTGCTGCGAGCAGCAGCTTGACGCATTCTGTCATTTTATAGTTTACAGCCCAATAGAGCGGAGTGAATCCGTCCGATTTGGTGCTGTTGACATCGGCTCCGGATGCGATGAGTTTTTTTACTGTATCGATGTCGTTGCTGACTATTGCGAGGGTAATGGGGTCATAAGCATCGGCATCAAAGTCCGGGGCTGCGAGCAGCAATTTGGCGCATTCCATGTTATCATTGCTTAGCGCCAACGTGAGAGGTGTCCCGAAATAAGTCTTTTTGTTGACATCAATTTTTCCCGAAGCAAGCAATAATTTGACGTATTGATTTCTGCCTGCTTCAATGCAGTCGCAAAGTGCTTCATTAAGATCTGTCTCTCCAATTATCAGGTGGGCAGAAACAACTTTACCGTTTCCATCTTCGATTGCGGTTCCGATGTCGGGATTGCCCTGTTTCGCGAGGAAGTCTTTGGCTTTCTGTTTTTGTTCATCCGTCGCATTGAAAATCTGTTTAGCGAGGGCATCTACTGATTGAGCGGATTTTTTGCCTTTTGTCTTGCTCTTTCTGCTTTTAGCTTTCTTTGCTTTTTTTCCTTGGTTAACGCCGGTAGTAGAGGCGGCAATTGTCGGAATCGGGGAAGTGAACGCTGCTGCGTGTTGGGTGGGCAGTAGTATTCCGGCAGCGGCTAATGCGGAGATGATGTGGATGTGTTTCATGATGTTGAGGTGGCGTTAAAACAGATGTTTATATCCTACCAAATTGGGAGGGGGGTAACAAGCAAATTCTGTTTGAAAACGCAAAAAAAAACGGGTTCCGGCGAGTGCGCAGAACCCGTTTTGAAGGGAAATAATGAACTTTTACTTGCTGTTCGCGCGAGTGAACTGCTTGAGGCGCAGACCGTTGAGGTGGATGAAGCCGCTGGCGTCGTCCTGGTTGTAGTCCTCATCGGTGTAATCGCCCTCCATGGTAGCAATTTCGTAGCTGTAGAGGGAGTTCGGGCTCTTGCGGCCGGCGTACATGACATTGCCCTTGTAGAGCTTGAGTCGAACCTCGCCGTTGACCGTTTCCTGAGTCTTGGTAACGAGAGCCTGAATGGCCTCGCGCTCGGGAGCGAACCAGAAACCGTTGTAAACCATGGAAGCGTAGTCGGGGATGAGGGAATCGCGTACCTTCTGAGCCTCGCGGTCCATGGTGATTGTTTCGATATCACGGTGGGCAGCCAGCAGGATGGTGCCGCCGGGGGTCTCGTAGATACCGCGGCTCTTCATGCCGACGAAGCGGTTTTCAATGATGTCGACACGACCGATGCCGTGCTTACCGCCCAAGTAGTTGAGCACGAGCATGACGCCGAGCGGGTCGAGCAGGGTGTAGCCGTCGCGCTCGCCGGTGGCTGTGGTGCCGACCTTGGCCATGATGTCGCTGAGCCCCTCAGTCTGAAGCCCGATGATGTTGCCTTTCTCGAAGAGACACTGGAGGTACTGCGGAGCATCGGGGGCGTCCTCGGGAGCGGTGGAGAGCAGGTACATACCGCGATCCTCCTCCTTGGTGGCATCGTACCAGGTGTCTTCCAGAATGCCGGCCTCGTAGGAGATGTGCAGCAGGTTGCGATCCATGGAGTAGGGCTTCTTCATGCTCTGGCGAATCGGGATGCCGTGGGACTCGGCGTACTGAATGAGCTCGGAGCGGCCGGGGAACTGGTCGCGCCACTCCTTCATGCGCCAGGGGGCGATGACCTGAAGCTGCGGAGCCAAGGCGTTGATGGAAAGCTCGAAGCGCACCTGGTCGTTGCCCTTGCCGGTAGCACCGTGTGCAATGGCATCAGCACCCTCGGCCAGTGCGACATCTACCATGGCCTTGGAGATGCAGGGGCGGGCAATGGAGGTGCCCAGCAGGTAGCGACCCTCGTATACCGCGTTGGCCTGGAACATGGGGAAAATGTAGTTGGCGGCGAAATCGGCCTTGAGGTCGCCGATGATGCACTTGGAAGCACCTGTGGCAAGTGCTTTCTCCTCCAGGCCATCGAGCTCCTCGGCCTGGCCTACGTCGGCGCAGTAAGCGATGATTTCTGCGTTGTATTTCTCCTTGAGCCACACCAGAAGGACGGATGTGTCAAGGCCACCGGAGTATGCAAGAACGATCTTCATGTTTACAGGGTACACGGCGGTTTACCGTGCACGCGCGCATTATACGCTAGTTGCACACGTTAGGGAAGCAAAATGTGTTGCAGTATACGGATTTTCCGCGTAATCACTGCAATGGCTGCGGGGTGGCAGGGGGCTGTGGGGCGTTTTTGGCGCCCGATTGCGGGAGGTCGGGCATCATTTCACGAAGAGTTTTTGCCATATCGGGCGAAGTTTGCTCCAGCAGCTCCATGGTGCCGGGCGTGCGGATAAGAGCCTGGCTGGTAAGCTGCATGGCAAAATAGATGATGAGGCCGCCCAGAATGAAGTGGCGCAGCCCGATGGCTTTGCGCTGAATGGGCAGCGTGAAGCACTGGGCGTCCCACAGGGTGATACCCCTTCGCGTCAGCATGACGTGCGCAATCACCATGGTGGCGAGGCAAACGGGAAAGAGAAAACAACCCATGCCGATGACGTTGACGGAGAGGCTGCGGAAGAAGGCGCGTCCAAAGGTCATGGGGGCGCCGCCCGGGCTGAAGGAGCTGATGGTTATGCCCATGAGGCGTTTACCCGGGGTAGTGCCCCACCAGGTGAGCAGGATGGCTTCCAGCAACACCATGGGTGCCCAGAAGAGCGGCTGGAGCATCTCGGTGAAGGAGATGCCCAGTTTGTAGACGATATACGCGGCTATGGCGGCGTAGAGCGAGCTGTCAATCAGCCGCGCCATCAGGCGGGTGCGGGGCTGCGGCAGGGTGATGCGCGAGACATCGGCCGCGGCAGCCTCGGTTTGCGGGGCGGAAGCTTGGGTTTGCGTGGGCGCAGCCGGTGCCTCTGCCGTGGGGGGGAGCGGCGCCTGTGGCTCGGCGGGCGGTAAATTGGCGGCCTTGGTTGTAGCGTGGAGTTCGCCGAGGAAATCCGCCAGAGCCGGGAGCTCACGCAGCGGCGCCCATGTGGTGCACCCGGCGTGCCAGCCGAGGGTGTCGGGCGTCAGTTCCCCCATCTGTACCAGGGAAATGATGTCCGGCACCGTTGCCGGGCCATGCTGCTTTTTCTCCTTAATCCAGTAGATGTCCATAGTTGCGGTGTTATCCTGTTATCAGTTGGAGCGCAGTGCCTTGGCCGGGTCTTGTCGCGATACGACAAACGCGGGTACGATGGAGGCGATAACAACCATGATAAAGGCGCTGAAAGCCTGACGGGCGAAGGTGACGGGGTCGTATTCCGCCGGGATGGTAATACCGTGCGCCTCCATGGGGAAGGGGTCCATGCCGATGCTGGCCAGAGCCGCCTGAATCTCCAGGCGATAGTAGAGCACCAGCAGAGCCAGGATGATACCGAGCACGGCGCCCAGGAAGCCGATAATCACCCCCTGCCAGGCAAAGATGCCGATAATCTTGCGCGGTGTGGCGCCCAGTGCCTGGAGCACGGCAATTTCGCGTTTGCGTTGTATCGACATGGTGAACATGACCGCCATGATACAGAAGCTCGCAATCAGGTTGATGGCCGAAAGCACGAAGTTCATCATGATGCGCTCGTTGGCTATGAGTTCATGCCATTTCGCGAAGGTGGTGGTCCAGGGGGCAATATGCCACATGGCGCCCAGCGGCAGCTCATCGGTGGAGGCGGAGTTGTCCGGCAGGATGGCCAGCATCTTTTGCTCGATGTCGCCCGGTTCGTGGGCATTTTTGAGGCGCACGCAGATGCCCATCACATTGCCCGCCGCCTCGTTGGAGTAGCCCAGCACTTCCTGCGCTACGCTCATGGGCATGTACACATTCGGGCCATCCATGTTCTCCGGCGCCTGGTAGATGCCTACAATGCGCAGGTCGACAGGCATGACCATTTCATTGATGCTTTTGACGGCCTTGCCGTCTTCCTTGTCGCGGTCCAGTGCGGCGATGCCGGCAGCGGTGTCCTGCCAGCTCTTCTTTTCCTCAGCGGTGAAAGGCAGGCCGCCGGCGTGCGAGGAGGCAAGGTCATAAAAGGTTTCGCAGGCATCTTTTTCGCTCTGGCGGAGTTTGTCGTATTTGAATGAACGGATGAGGCTTACGACTTTCTCCAGTTTTTCCTGAGCGACTACCTCACCGCCGTTGGCGGGTGTGGCGCCTTCGAAGAGAGTGCTGACGGCTCCCATGAACTCCTCGTTGCTTTGTGTCAGCAGCGGGTTCTGAATCATGGCATAGACTGCCGCCACTTCATCGATGCTGCCCACCGGGGTGAGGTGCACCTCATCGCCCAGTTGCAGGCCGAGAGAGGTGGCGGTCTTGAATGAGATGACGCATTCCTGGTCGAAGCCTTCGCCGAAATCGAAGGTGCCCTCCTTGAGCATGGGGAGCAGGGGGGAAAGCTGTGAGTCGTTGTGCGGCTGAATGGCAGCAAACTGCACCATGATACGGCCTGTGTCGCTCTGGGCAAACGCCTGCCCCTCAACCTGCGGGTAGGCACTGGCTACATTGGGCATAACACGCAGCTGCTCTACCAGGTTTTCCCAGTCCGTGCGTTCCTGGCTCAGGGCAATGCGTTTCATGCCGTCGGATTGCATCAGCACATAATGCGGCGTGAACGCCAGCACTTTATCTTCCATCTCCTTTTGCAGACCGCCCATGACCGAGAGCACCACAATGAGAACCATGACACCCAGCGCGACGCCCAGGAGGCAGATAAGGGTGATGATGGAGAAGAGGGTGCGCAGGGGGTTGAGGTAGCGCACGGCCAGCATCAGGCTCAGATTTCGTCTCAGAATTTTCATGCTCGGGCACAGTATCTCTCATATTCTGCTATCTTGCAAGCCCAAATGCAGCAGAGATGTCATTGCTGACGCACTAAACCCTTGCGGGTGCACGCGCGAATGTGTAAGATGGCTGCAATGGACGAGAAATTAATTATCATCGGAACGGGGCCTGCCGGTTACACGGCGGCTATTTATGCAGCTCGTGCTGATCTTTCCCCCTTGGTTTTCACCGGGGAGCAGCTGGGCGGCCAGCTTACCACCACCACAGAGGTGGAAAACTTTCCCGGGTTCCCTGAGGGCATCATGGGGCCGGATCTCATGTTCAACATGAGCCAGCAAGCCGAGAAATTCGGCGCTCGCTATGCTTATGAGAACGTGATTTCCGTCACGCGCGAGGAATGCAGCGGGCTGTTTGTGGTGACGACCTCCGGCGGCGCCTACAAGGCGAAGGCTGTTATCGTGGCCACCGGTGCTCGCGCTCGCTACCTGGGTATCGAGGGTGAGCAGGCGCTTATCGGCCATGGCCTGACTGCCTGCGCTACCTGCGACGGCGCTTTCTACCGCGATGTCCCCGTGTGTGTGGTGGGCGGCGGCGACAGCGCCTGCGAGGAAGCTTCCTTCCTGACGCGCTTTGCCTCCAAGGTGTACCTCATTCACCGCCGAGACCAGCTGCGCGCCAGCAAGGCGATGCAGCAGCGCGTGCTCGCTAACCCCAAAATCGAACCCGTATGGAACAGCACCATCGCCGCCTACAGTACCGATGAGGCCGGCGAGCTGAATGCCGTGACGCTGCGTGACACCGTGACCGGTGAGGAGCGCCCGCTGGAGGTGAAGTGCGTGTTCATGGCGATTGGCCACATGCCCAACAGCAAGTTCCTCGGCAACCTGGTGGACGTTGATGAGGCCGGCTTCATCGTGCGCACCAACGGCGGCACGGCCACCAAGACCCCCGGCCTTTTCGCCGCAGGCGATGTGGCAGACCCCGTGTATCGCCAGGCTGTGTCAGCTGCCGGTATGGGCTGCTGGGCTGCTATTGAGGCGGAGCGTTATCTGCTTGCTCAGGAGTAATTTTAATCTCATTTTTAACCTGCCATGAAAACAAAATCTCTGCTGATGACTGCGCTGGGGGCTCTCCTCGCTCTGAGTGCCTGTACCACGCCGGATATGGCCTACTCGCAGGCCAAGTCGTACTACGACATGGGGCGCTATGCCGATGCCGTGCCGTTGTATCTTGAGGCCGCCAACGGCGGTGTGGTGGATGCTCAGTTGGCGCTGGCTAAGTGCTATGACTTCGGTCGCGGGGTGAAGAGCAACCCGACCGAGGCTGTGCGCTGGTACAAGACCGCCGCGCTGGCCGGCAATGCCGATGCTCAGGATAACCTGGCCACCTGCTACGCCACCGGCTATGGTGTCAGCAAGAATCTTGACCTGGCATTCTCCTGGTACAAGAAGGCTGCCGATCAGGGCAATGCTTTTGCTTACAACAATCTGGGGCTGTGTTATCGTAATGGTGAGGGGACGCCCGTCAACCACGAGATGGCTTCCGATTGCTTCCGCCGCGCTGCGGAGCTGGGCAATGCCAACGGGCAGTACAACCTGGGCCGCAGCTACTACCACGGGCTGGGGGTGCCGCTTGACCAGGATCAGGCTCGCGAGTGGATAAGCCGTGCCGCAGCTCAGGGGCACCAGAATGCAGCTGCTTTCATGCAGGATAACAACTGGCAGTAATTGCTGAATTGCAAATAAATACAATTAACCGCGCCTTCGGGCGCGGTTCTTTTCTCAAACGATAGTAATACATGGAATCAACACCTCAGCGTACGAAGACCCCCTGGGGCTCATTCTGGAGCCTTAGCATTATCCAATCCATGAACTCACTCAATGAAAAGGGGGTGCAGTTCATGCTCATTGCATTGGGAATTTGGATGGGTACGGAGTTGCAATACCCGCTTTCCGTGTTGATTGTGTTGCCTTTCGTTTTATTCTCCCCGCTGGCGGGGTGGTTGGCAGATCGCTATTGCAAGACACGCTTATTGCAGGCCATGGTGTTATTGCAGGTATTTGTGTTAGCCGGGATGACTACCGGGCTGTTCATGCACAACCTGTGGCTCACCGTAGGCTTTTTCACGGTGTTCTGTGTGCAGGCGATGTTTTTCAGCCCTGCCAAGAAGGGGCTGGTAAAAGACATTGTCGGCTCGGAACACATTGGGTTTGCCAGCGGTATATTGGAGATTACCTCCATGTTGGCACTGCTTCTGGGGCAGATTGGCGCCCTCTATATCGTGTACAGTCTGCTGAAGGAGTGGGGGCCGGGCTCCGGGTATGAGGCGGCGGCTTGGCCGTGTGCTGTGTGCATGTGCGGTGCGGTGCTGGTGTTTTTGCTGAGCCTGACGATACCGCGCTTCCGCCCGGAAAGCACGCGCCCCTTTCACATCAGCCTGCTCTGGGAGCATTTTGCGCAGCTGCGTATGCTGTGGCGTGTGCCTGTGTTGCGAAACAGCGAGATTGGTATCGGCTACTTTTGGTTTATAGCCGGCACCATGATGCTGATAGCGCTGCAAATGGCTGCCGATGCTCACCCCATGGACTCGGTAAATGATTTCATGCAGGTGCTGGGGCAGCAGAAGGATTCTGCTCTTCTGATTGCCTGGATTAGCGGCGGCTCCATTCTGGGGGGCGTGCTGGCCTCTGTCATCTGTGCCGGGCGTATTCGCACCTGGGTGGCTACTGCCGGAGGTGTCGGTATGACGGTGGGGTGCCTGATGCTGGCGCTGGTGCCCTACGGTACACCGTTGTTTTTTGCTACCTTGTCGCTTACGGGCTTCATGGCTGCGGGGTATCTGGTGCCGCTGAATGCTTTGTTGCAGGATCGCGCCGACAATGATAAGCGCGGAGATGTCATTGCCGCCGGTAATTTGGTGGATTGTTTTCTGGGGATTATGTCGGTAGCGGTGCAGGCCGGCATGAAAGCCGCCGGGCTGAGCCCGCAGTGGCAGTGCGGCATTCTTGCCGCGACCAGTGCTGCGGTGGCGCTCTTCATTTATCGTAATACTCGCTCCCTTACTTGAATTGAGCTTGCTCCCTGATAGAAAAACTGATAGAATCAACTCGCCGTGAAACGAACACTTATCCTCCTCATAGCTCTGTTGCCGCTGACCGGATGCAGCATCGCCAAGCGTATTGCCAAAACATCTTCCGATGTGGAAGCTGTGTTTGCATCGGCTAAGGAGTGGGAACAGTTGCCGCTGCGCACTATCTCCTGGAATCAGGCTATTTCGATGATTCGAAATAATAACAGGGAACTCAAGAAGCTTAATAGTCAGATTGAACGCTGCGAGCGTAATGAGATGAGTATTTACACGGATATGATTCCCGGCGTTTCTTTCTACGGCTACTTCACCAGCAGTATCAACGATATGGTGAAGAATGTGTCCGGCTCGGATGTTAGCTCCAACGTGAACGTGACCTTTAATGTGCCGACTCTTACCGCTGTGCCTTACCGTGTGTATGCTGCCAAGGCAACGACCTTTGCCATCATGAAGAATAAGGAGGGGAAGGAGCGCGAGCTCTTTGCCACGCTTTACGGCAAGGTGCGCAACCGTGAGGTGGATCTCAAGCTGCGTTCGTTGAAGTCCGATGTGTCTGATACCTCGGATATGGAGCGCATGCTCGCGGCCAATGCCAACCGTCAGGCAGATGCAACCTATTGGAAACAGGTGGCTGAATTGCTGGGGGATTACACGGCTCGCTGGCAGATTCTGCCTTCATCACTGCCGCGAGTGACGATGGGTGTTTACTCCTCGCGCCTCAAGAAGATGGACCCCCTGACGGTGTGCCGCTTTGCCTTGCAGATTGAACGCGCCCGCATGGCTCAGTACGGCATTGCCATGCAGTATCTGCCCACTATCAATGCCAGCTTGTACAGCCCCTCGCTCTTTACTTCGTCCGGCGGTACTTACAGCGGCACTTTCCTGAGCGGTGAGGATACTCGCATTAACCTCAGCACCAGTTATCGCTTCGATACGCAGCTCGATATATGGAACTCCTACAAGGATCGTAAGGCGGAGTATGAGAATACGCGTCTTGAGGTGGCAGCTGCCGTGATGGAGCACAAGCACAAGCTCACCCAGCTGCGCCGCAGTATGCAGGATTATTTCAGTTGGCGTTCCTATATGCAGAAGCGCCTGGAATATACCAAGTCTCTGCCTGTTACGACCGCGGATGAGCAGATTGCCCGTGATAAGGGGATTCTCGATATGAAGCGTGAGTTGCTCTCTCAGGAAAAGACGGCCATCGAGTCCGAAGTGGCTCTGCTGGTGGAGTACGGTATGCCGTAAGGCGGATTCCGCTTTCGGGGGATACTTTCGGGCGCAGCTTTAACGCTGCGCCTTTTTTGCGGAGCGTGGTTTCAGGGTGTTGTCGGATTTCTTGTCGCTGAACGATGGTTTGTCGCTCTTGAGTCGGCGGTCGAGGCCGACTTTCCACTTCAGGTCATCTATCTTGCCGTAGATGATGATATCAATCATGAAGTCGGAAAGGAAGGTGATGGGGGAGAGGATGATGGTGGGCAGGCTGGTAATTCTGGGCCAGAGATTGCCGCGGATGTTGGTGGTGTGGAGGTCGACTTCCACTTTCATCTTAACATCGAGGTTGTAACCCTCGGCTTCCATATCGTATGCGCGCAATTTACCGCTGCCGATGGCAAATTTGGCAAAGACGTTTTGCAGGTCGTAAGCGAAGAGGTGATTGTAGCCCGGAATGCGGCGAGCCTGTGTTCCGATGGAGCGAATAGCATTGCCCGTTCCGGTGAAGATGGAAGAAATGGCGTTGCTGTTTTTCTTGTTCTTGGCCGCCGTTTCGAGGCGCAGCAGGGTACTGGGCAAATCCGTCACCAGAGCGCTGATGGGCTGGAAGAGGGTGAAGCCCATCAGGTCGCCGTTCGTGACATTGGCCTCGCCGTACCCCTGAATGTCGTTGATGTTGGAGGTGGGGGAACGGAAGCGGAGGTAGCCGTTGCACAGGGCGGAGCTGTACTCGGTATCGTAGGAAGCCAGGATGCTGCTCAGGTTCATGTTGGCAGCGTTGACAAAGCCATCGAACGAGGTGTGTTTGCCGGTGATGCCGATTTTGACCGTGGCATCCAGTACACCCTCCCAGCAGGCGGCATTCATCTTATCGAGCGTGACGTAGCGATCGCTCAGCTTAATGAAGCCGGAGAAATTTTGAAGCGGTATGGTGGTGCCGAGGAAGCGGAAACCTGCCGTTTGGGGAACTTTTACCTTGATGAGACCGCTCATCGGGCGTTTGCAATCCGAATAGATGGGGAAGACGCAGCTCTTTGTCTCCACCTGTGCGGGGTACGGCAGCACAATGTCGCCGAGAATATAATAGAGCGGTGCGAAGTACATGCCCAGCGAGTAGGCGGGGTAGACGGTGCCCTTGATATTGACGAGCTCGACGAAGCTGTTCTCCACATCAATAATGACGGCGTCGCCGGTCATGGTGGTATTGACGTTTTTGTTGCGTACCTTGGCGAGGGCGGATTTGTTCAGCAGAGCCGACGTGTTCTGCATGCGCTCAAACCAGGGGCGGTTGTCGTAGGTCATGTTGATATCACCGATGGTGATAACGCATTCATTTCTGATTTTTTTGCCATCCGCGTTTTCCGGGTAGCGAATGCGCGTGCGCACATAGCAGGTCGCTCGTTTGGCAAGGGTGTAGGGGTTTTTGCTCAGATCCGTGCGCAGTGTTTCATTGCCGTGTTCATCGACCAGAACTGAGCCGAGCAAATAGTCAGTGTTGCGTAAATCGGCGCGGCAGTAAGAATCCACGCTGAGCCCGCCGCCGGCATAGTCCACCTTTACGTCAATATCGGTGATGTTGTTACTACCGTTGGAGCCGAAGCGGAAGTCGCGGATGATACTGTGGGCTGCGTAGGAGTCGATGAGCTTGTCCACGACATCGGCGCGGATGGTGTTGGTGCCGGTGATGAGAACCCAGCCCTCGGTGGAGCCTTTCACGACTCCTTTGAAGGCATCATTCTTGTGGGTGACGGTCACATCTGCCCGATAACGCAGCTCATCTTTCTCTTCCGGTGTGAGCACAACCTGTGCCGACACTCCGATGGGAACCTCCTGGCCTCGGAATACGGTATTCTTGATAGGTGTGCGCACCAGCTCGGGGATGTCGAGCGAGAATGTTCCGTCCGTTGGGCGTAATGTCTTGGTGTTAAATGTCATCTGTCCCTTAGCTGACAGCGCTTTGGGCAGTTTGATTTCCTTGAGCGCGATTTGGAAATGCTCCAGCAGTCCGGCAAAGGAAATCGGGGCAAGGTTGAGCTTCATGTTGCTCAGCTTCAGCAGTTCTGTGTTTGTCCAGTCAACCTCGGTGGAAACGTTGTTGGTGATGAGCGTGTCCGGCTCGGTGGCAGAAGGGACGCGGTATGTGATATCCGCTTTGCCTTTCTGGCCTTCTGCCAGATGCGCCTCGATGCACATATTGCCCAGCGGGCGCTTCTCATAAATGATGTCACTTGCCGAGGCGCGAACCTGCGCGACATTCAAGATATCCGTCCATTTCGGTGCCAGGGGGGTGAAATGGAGAAGATTCGGTATGGTGATATCGAGGTCTGATACCTCAATATCATCCTGTCGCAGATGCTCGGTATGCAGATTCAGCTTTGCCTGTTCTACGGAGAAATCGTCAGCCTCGTAGTGCAGGTTGGCGAGTTGCAGGTTCAGCCCCATTTCGTGTGTTTCAACCCATGGGGTAATGATTTGGGTGGCCAGATTTGCCTCCTCGGGGGTGAGGCTTAGGGTGGCAATGTCGAGCGTATCCCGGCGGTAGGATACCTCTGTTGCATCCAACTTCAGCGAGGGGGCTGTCACGCGGATGCCGTCAGCATGGGTAATTTCTTCCGCGCGCAGCGAAAGTTTTGCCTGCTTGGCTGCTACCGGTATCAAATCCTCGTTTTGAGTGATGCCGCTCAGCGCGATGCGGAGTGTCGGCGCTTTGAGCTCGGTATCGCAGACATTCAGTTTGTCGAGCGAGAGGCTGAGGGTGATATCCTGGACGGAGGGGGTGAAGTCTTGCCAGTTTGTTTGACCGGGGGCAAAAATCGGGGTCGTGAGGTTGGCAGAAGACTGAATCTGCATTCTTCTGCCGATTTTTACTTCATCGGGCAGGGCGAGCGGTTTGCCGGTGAACTTGTTGACAAGTTGCAGCGCTGTTTCGACATCCACATCTGCCGAGAGCTCTGCATTTCCTCTTCCGTTGTTGGCTGTTGCCTTGAGGTTGAGGGTATTATTGGCAAAGGCGGCGGTGATGTTGTTGATGGTGAAGTTGCCGTCCTTGTAATAGAAGTTCAGAACGAGGTCATCGATGCAGGTTTCCTCAACATAGAGCATCTTTTGGGAAAGCTCGCCGTTGAGCGTGAGCGTGCGCAGTGATAAGTTCGGTTCGAGGCCTACGGAGCCTTTCAGCTTGATGTGAGGGCGATTCTGTGCATCGTGACGGAATTTGCTCAGGATGGCCGGGCTGTCTTCGCCCAGGACACTGTTGGCGATGGCCAGGAGCGCCGCATCGCTGTCGAGCTCAAACTCGACATTGCGTTCCTTTATTTCATAGGCTCCGCGCAGGGAGGCCGCCGAATCCGGATCAATGGTCGTATAACTCAGGCGGTTAATGAAGACGGTGTTGTTTTTGTACTCGATATCCGCCAGTGACTTGCGGAAATGGAAGATATCGTAGTCGAATCTGGGGATTTCGGCATGCAGCGTGGCTGCCGGTTTTTTGCCTATCGTCACGTGCAGGCGGATTTGCGGCGTTTCATTGGCCTGCCAGTTCTGTTGGCGTATGATGTGGTAAATTTTGTCGGTGTAGGGGCTGACTTTCGTCAGTTGAGCCGGTACGTCGATGGGTTCCGGTTCGGGTTCAACGTAAGCCTTGTCCGTGACCTCTTCTACAACCTGCTGCTCCCGGTGCAGAATATCACCGCTCAGTTGCACATCCACACCTTCCAGATTCAGCGAGGCTTTCGTGATGTGAATGTCACCCTCTGGTGTCATCTTGGCCGAGAGCCGCATGTTGCGCCCGTCCAGATATTCCCCCTTTTCATCGCTTACCGGAATTTGGAAGTCCGCGTTTTTCACTTCGGCGGAGGAAAGGCAGAAGTGCGCCCGGAAGAGCAGGCGGAAGGTGTTGACATCAACCGCAGCGGACTTCGCCCGGAACAGGGGAGCAGGAGCATCCGCCGTGGGGTGGATGCGGACGTTGTCCACCACAAATGATAAGCCTCGGAACGGTGACAGTCGCACGGCGTCCACCTTCAGGTGGATGCCCTGGCGGGCAGCAATCTGCTCAATTTTTCGCAGCAGGGAGTCCGGCAACCCTACCAGCGAGAGCCAAGCAATCGTAATACATAAAAACAGAAAACCCACCAGAGTGATGGTCGGTATGTGTGAGCCAACGCGTCTGATGGTGAGTTTTCTTTTCATGGCCTCATGCTCAACGGTGTGTGTTAAATCACGGGGTCTTCCTCTCCTTCGGGCAGAGGTGGCGCTTTGGGGAGATTCTTATCGATATCCTCAAGCAGGTTGACTAGATCCACGCCTCGTTGGGCGGAATTGTCGTGCTTGAAGGTGAGGCGGGGTGTGTTGCGCAGAATGACGCGCTTGCTCACGGCTTTCTGGATAACACCTCGGTTGCGGGTAAGCTTCTCGATGACTTGTGCCGGAGCCATGCGACCCACAACACCGACCCACACTCGCCCCTCCTTCAGGTCTTCGGTAATTTCGACCTGAAGGATGGAGACGATGGTGCCGTTCCACTCGAACTCCTTCT
>JAUNRE010000150.1 GCA_030535795.1 Akkermansia sp. | reverse complement strand
CTTGGTGCGGTGACAGTATGCCGGGGTTGCTTTGCGGGTCGGTCTTTACACGCTCATATCATTCAGCTCTCGACCTCCACCAAACAGTATACCGTTTTCACATTCACCCACATACCTCAACACTATGTCCGGTCATAACAAATGGTCCAAAATTAAGTTCACGAAGGCAGCCGCCGACGCGAAGAAGGGCAAGATTTTCGCCCGCTACTCTCACGAAATCACCTTGGCAGCCAAAAGCGGCGGTGGCGATATAGACACCAACCCGCGCCTGCGTGCCGCCATCGAAGGCGCCAAGGCTGCCTCCATGCCCAAGGATAACATCGACCGCGCCGTGAAGAAAGGCACCGGCGAACTCCAGGGCGAGACCATCCAGGAAGTGACCTACGAAGGCTACGGCCCCGCCGGCACCGCCTTCATTGTAGAGGTTGCCACCGACAACACCAACCGCTGCTCCTCCGAAATCCGCACCATCTTCTCCAAGAACGGCGGCAACATGGGCACCCCCGGCTCCGTGGCTTACCAGTTTGACCGCAAGGGTCAGGTAAGCGTCAACGACCCCGCACTGGATGAAGACAGCGCCATGGAGCTTGCCATGGAGTGCGGCGCCGATGAGTTCGAAGAAGGCGAAAACGAAGGCGAATGGGCATTCATCTGCGGCCCGACCGACGTACAGGCCGTGAGCGAAGCGCTGAGCGCCGCCGGCAAGAGCGTCACCGGCATGAAACTCATTTCCGTGGCTCAGAATCCTACCGACATTACGGATTTAGAGACAGCCCGCAAGATTATGCGCCTCTTTGAGCGTCTGGATGACTACGATGACACCATGAACGTGTTCTCGAACTTCGAGATAGCCGAAGACCTGCTCGAGCAGCTGTAATATTTGCTGACACAGCGAGCTCGCCACACACCTCTTACGGCGGGCGGCCTACAACATCCGCCCGCCGTTTTCCTCTTAACCACCACTCAGATTCGAGTACCGGATATCCTCACCATGAGCCCAATGGATGATAACAGACGCCCCGCAAGGCCTCGCTTCACGCGCCCCGGTCAGACAGACGACCGCCGCCCCGGCGGCATGCGCGTGCGCCGCGAGCATAGCAATGCCAACGGCGAACGCTTCACCCGCCCCACCCATGGCGGCAAACAGGAGCGCCCGCTGCAGCGCCGCCCCAGGCCCATGAGAGAAAAGATAGAGCCCATCCCCAAGACCGGGCGCGCCTATGTGCCCGTGGGTGAGCCCGCCGAACTCACCGGCCTGCTGGAGATTACCCCCAAGGGCTTCGGCTTCATCCGCGTACCGGAAAACGACTGGGCACCCTCCAACCAGGCCGTGTATGTACCGGCCGACCTCATCGCCCAACACCACCTGCGCCCCTATGTGCAGGTAACAGGCATGGCACAGCGCTACGAGCGCGGACACCAACTCACCACCGTCACGGCGGTGAACGGGCTTCCGCCCGAAGAAGCCGCCAACGCCCCCCACTTTGAAGACCTGAAGGCCGTGAACCCCAACCACCGCCTGGCCTTTGAAACGGAGGCCAAGCGCTTCACCACCCGCACGCTCGACATGGTAGCCCCGGTGGCACGCGGACAGCGCGGCCTCATCGTAGCCCCGCCCCGCACCGGCAAGACCACCCTGCTGATGCACATAGCGGAAGGCGCCCTCAAAAACTACGGCGAGGAGCTTCACCTCATGATTCTGCTGGTGGACGAACGCCCCGAAGAAGTAACCGAATTCCGCCGCGCTCTGCCCCAGGCCGAGATTTTTGCCTCCAGCAACGACAGCGGCGTCAAAGAGCACTGCCGCATGGCCGAGATGTGCATCGAACGCGCCAAGCGCCTGGTGGAAAACGGCCGCCATGTGCTCATCCTCATGGATTCCATCACCCGCTTGGCTCGCGCTTACAACAACGCCGAGCGCGGCAGCGGCCGCACCATGAGCGGCGGTATCGATGCCAAGGCGCTGGAGACACCCCGCCGCCTCTTCGCCGCTGCACGCAACACCCGCAGCGCCGGTTCCCTCACCATCCTGGCCACCGCCCTCATCGAAACAAACAGCCGTATGGATGAACTCATCTTCCAGGAGTTCAAGGGCACAGGCAACATGGAGCTCGTCCTCAGCCGCCGCATCGCACAAATGTACGTCTACCCCGCCGTGGATATCAATAAGAGCGGCACCCGCCGGGAAGAGCTCATCCTGCCCGAGTGGATGCTGGCCAAAATTCAGCTCATCCGCCGCGCGCTGGCCAACCACCGCCCCGAGGAAGCCATGGAGCGCCTGCTCTTCTTCATGCGCAAGTTCCCCAACAACGCGCAGATGCTCATGGGCATCAAGAGCCGCAGCTAATCGCAGCCGGGCACCATACGCCCCGCCGTCCGCCGCCGCATGATTGCAGAATTGGTAGAATCCGTCATCAGGGAGATTGTATACGGGATTATCCATTACGACTCCCCCGAGCGGCTCAGCAAAAGCGCGCGCGAGGCAATGGAACGCCGCATCGCCCCGTATAAGCTAAGCTCCGGCCTTGTGAGCTACGGCATGCCGGTCTGCCTCATCGGGGTCATCATCCTGCTGATACTCACCCCGGAGCAACCATCCCCCTGCGGTGGCACCTACCTTGCTCGCTTTGCTCTCTATATGCTGGGCTACACCATTGGGGTCGGCCTGCTTAACCTCCTGCTTTCCGGCGTAGTGCGCTCATGGCACTTTGCCGCCTTTCACGAGGCCTGTGCACACCGCTGGCGCTTAGGCCCGGGCGGATTGAGCATAGCCCTGATATTATGGGGGCTGTTCCTGTCATTCCTCCTACTGGTGGATATGAACCTGTAAGCAAGACACAAAAAAGCCGCGGCCTGCCGGTGCGACCTTATTCCCGGCCGGTTGATTGTTCTAACGTAAAACGGGCTCCTCCCCGGCGGCACTAGCGTTAGCGAGAATCAACCACGCGTTGGAACAATTGGAGGCTTAGCCCCATGATGATAGCTAAATTGATGTTTGTAGAGGAAAGAACAGCTCAAGTTACAACACTCTAATTATTATAGTTCAGCGGTGCCTGCACCGCCGAATTTGAAAGCCCCGCAACGCGGGGCGACAGCTCATAGGCAGGGGTGAGCGAGCGACAGCTCGCGTAACCCCTG
>JAUNRE010000149.1 GCA_030535795.1 Akkermansia sp. | reverse complement strand
CATCCACCGCGCATTCCCATCGGCTGTCGCCACCGTTCCACGGGGCTCCATTTCTACAGGGGTTACACTCGCTCCGCTCGTTCACCACCTGCCTACCATCTGTCGCCCTACCGGGCTTTCAAATTCGGCGGCTTACGCCGCGTAGCTCGCCACCGCCGCGCGGCAGCTGCGGCGATATAACCCTTTCCGCCCCTCCTCCCCTGCGCCGTAGGCGCCGAACTTCCCTACTTCGTACTTCGGAATTCGACTTTCGTACTTCTCTACTCCCTCTCGTGTTGCGCGTGATTTTGGGGTGAAAACGCAAAAAAAAGCGAAAAGCGTGATAAAAAACTTGACAGAGGGGGAGGAATGCTGTATGCTGCCTGCCCGTTCCCGGACAATATATTAACAACAACAACAGACATCATGCGTTCCGTTATCGTACGTAAAGGAGAACCGATCGACCGCGCTCTGAAGCGCCTTAAGACCAAGCTGGATACCGAGGGTATCCTCGAAGAGATGCGCCGTCGTCGCGCTTTCGAGAGCCCCATGGACGAGAAGCGCCGCAAGGCTCGCTCCGCCAGCAAGCGCAACAAGGTTAAGTGGCGCTTCACCAACAAGGAAGAGATTCCTGCCGCAGCCGTAACCCCCGCTGCTGAGGCGTAAATACCCCCTGTTCGGGAAGTTTTCAGAAGAGACGCATCGGAAACGATGCGTCTTTTCGTGTATACGGGGGCGAATTCGTGTTTTTGTGCTTGCATGGGCCGCGCCGCTGTGCTAGGCTCATGCCTGCTATGGAAGCGGATTCTCCTCACCTAAGGGGCTGCCTTGTCGTCTTTGAAGGTATTGACGGCACGGGCAAGTCTACCCAGATTAAGCTGTTGGCCGAATACCTGCGCGCGCAGGGCAAGGAAGTGGTAACGGACTACGAACCCACCCGCGGTGAATGGGGTATGAAGGTGCGCAACGCCGCGCTGAGCGGGGAGCGCCTGGGGCTGGAGGAGGAAATCAACTGCCTGTTGCAAGACCGCCGCGAGCATGTGCGCGAGTTTATCGAGCCTGCCCTGCAACGCGGCGCTTGGGTGCTGCTGGACCGCTACTACCTTTCGATGATGGCTTACCAGGGCGCTACCGGGGTGAATGTGGAGGAGATTCGGCAGATGAATGAGGAGTTTGCCACGGTGCCCGATGTGGCGTTCTGGCTCGATATTCCGGTCGAGATGGCGATGGAGCGCATGAACGCCCGCGGCAATGACAAGGACGCTTTTGAAAATGAGCCGTTCCTACAGGCCTGCGCCGATATCTACTCCGCCATGGAGATGCCGTGGCTCTTCCGCATCGAGGCCGATGGCGCCATCGAGGAAACTCAGGCCCGCGTCCGCGAAGTCATCCGCAGGGAACTCCTGTGAGGTTCGAAGGTCGAATTCCGAAGTACGAAGTCAAAAGCTCCGCGGCGCGCTGCGGGGCGACTGCACATAGGCAGCGGTGAGCGTCGACTACAGCCCGCGCTTTAAGGCGCGGGGCGTGAGCGGTGAACTTAGCCACGCATACCCGCGGGCGAAAGCCCGCCGTACTTTCAAACTCACACTTTCCTTCTCGCCCATTTGAGGCCGTGGAGGATGTGGTTGAGCACGAAGTATTCCACCATGAGGTCAACGGTGAAGAGACACCAGATGCCCACGAGGGAGAGAGTTTCGGGCCAGAAGAGGTTCCAGAGGAAGAGGCAGCCGACACGGAAGAAGCCCATGCAGCCGTAGGATACATACATAACGCGGCGGGTGTCGCCCGCGCCACGCAGGCACATCTTGAGCATGAGCATGGCGGCATAGAAGGGCTCCACCAGCAGGAACACCTGCACCACCGGCACCGTGGCCTGCAACAGCCCCTCGGAGTTCGAGGCAAAGATGCCCGCAAAGAATGCCGGGAAGAGGTAGAACACCACACCCATGAGCCCCATGAACACCACACTGTAGCGCACGCAGCGGCGGATGGTTTCGAGCGCCATGCGCACACTGCCCGAGCCTAGGTATTGCCCCACCAGGGTCGCCCCGGCCATACCGATAGCGAAGCCGGGCAGGAAGCTCATGCTCTCGATGCGGATGGCGATGTTGTGCGCGCCCACGGCGGCATCCCCCAGCCCCGAGATAACCCGCAGCACGTAGATTTGGATAAGCCAGATGCCGCCAATCTCCAGCGCCTGGGGAAGCCCGATGGTGAGGATGCGGACCATGCTGCGCAGGTCGGGCACGAGCTCGCGCAGGCGCAGGAAGAGCGGCGGCACATAGGTGGCGCTCTGCGTGGCGGCGTAGGCATCGAGCCCGGCGCCGGCTAGGCGGCGGCGCATCTGCACCGAGCGGCGTGTCAGGATGGCGACCAGCAGCGCGGCGGCCACAGCCATGCCGGCCACCATACCCAGAGCCAGGCCCTCGATCAGCAGACCGAACACCTTGACAAAGAGGATACTAAAGACGATGTTGAGGCCATCCACCGCCAGCATGATGAAGAAGGGCGTGCGCGTATCGCCCGAGCCGCGCAGGGCGGCATTCACCGCGAACACGATGCCCGAGAAGATGGCCACCCAGCAGCCCACATGCATGTAGGTAAGTGCCACCTCCTGCGCATAGGGGCTGAGCGTGAGCGCCTTTGTCACCAGGAACTCCGCCGTCACATACATGAGCAAGGCCGATAACACACCGGCCAGCAGCCCCAGCATGGCCGCCTGGTTGGCCGCGTAATTCGCCTCGCCGAACTTGCGCGCGCCTGTCATACGGCTCACAATCGCGGTAGCTCCCATGCCCACCGCGCCTTGCATCAGGAAACCCAGCCACATCACATACCCCGTCACGCCGATACCCGAGGCGATCTGCTCGGTCACATCGCCCGCCGTGCCCATGTGCGTGGCCAGAAACAGCGAGGTCGAGGCGCAGATGAAGCTCATCACCTGCTCCAACAGCGGCCAGAGCGCAATGTGCACTATCTGGCGCGGTAAACTAAGCCCGGCAAGCTTGCCACCGAGCTGCCCTTTACCGTGCAGCGCGGCGCGTACTTTGCCCTCTCGCCCGTCTCCGACACTCATAACACCCCCATTAAAGCACATTATGTCGCATTTGTGAAGCAGAAAGTATAATGTGGATTTACAATCTACAATTGACAATCTACAAAGTTGAAGTTCGGCGGCGCTGCGCGCCGCGAAGCCGAAT
>JAUNRE010000007.1 GCA_030535795.1 Akkermansia sp. | reverse complement strand
CTCTCCATACCGGGGCATCGTTAGGATAACCGTAATCTACCGGGAATCCAGGTTGGAAGGGGGCGGCCTTATTGCCGGCCTCTTTCATCATGTCGCCCATGAGTTTAGCGGCCTCTCGGCGTGCAGTTTCTTCCAGCCCGGGGCGTATGCTGAGGCTGGCGTACAGGGTGGGCAGGGGGATGTTGCGGATGTCTTTCAGGGTGTCGGCCAAGGCTTTGTTGCCGCGGGTTTTCATGGTGTTTTGCAAGCGGCGCTGCATGGCGGGGGGAACCATATCAGCCATGGGAAGCAGGCCTTCGCATACGCCCATTTCGAGCATGCTCTGTATTTGCGGAAGCGCGGCGAGGGTTTGCAGCGTATCGCCCGATATGGCTATGGCGGCGCTGGTGATTTGATCTGACGAGGGCAGGGGACTGCGTTGGCCGGAAAGCTTGCGGGCGGTGTCTTGCAGGGTGTCGACATTGACCGCAACCCAGGTGTCCACCCCCTCGGCGGGTATGCCGGCCAGAGCCGGTAAGGCTCGGGCTCGCACCGCTACGGTAGCGGCGTCCGGGCCGCTGCCTTGCATTACTTGCTTCCGCCATGCTTCTCGATCTTCCGGGGTGCAGGTGGTGAGCACGCTGATCAGTAAAATCGCTATCCAAACAAATCGTTTCATGCGCTTAGTGAAGTTATATCCGTTTCTCAGTATGGCATAAAAACATTGTAATACAAGCATAAAATGCGCCGGGTGGGGCTCATTGAGGCGTTTTTTGTGACACTCCGCACCGGTGAAGCAAATTTGTCTTGACAATCAGACGACAAAGAGTAGAATCTTGGCCGCTTCGGCCCGCGCGTTCGCGAGCCGACCGTTATCATTTATCTGCAAGCTTTTTACCATGAACAGTTACCGTACCCATACGTGCGATGAGCTCCGCCTTTCTGACGTCGACAAGCAAGTAACGCTTGTGGGCTGGGTGGATACCGTACGCGACCATGGTGGTGTGATATTCATCGACCTCCGTGACCGCGCTGGCAAAACTCAGGTTGTGTTCCACCCTGAGAATAATGCTGAGCTTGCCGGTAATGCTGAAAATCTTCGTGTTGAATCCGTTATCCAGGTGAGCGGTAAGGTAGTTGCACGCCTTAAAACGGACGAGGTGGATGCCACGAACCCCGACCTGCCCACGGGCGAGATTGAGGTGGACGCCGCTGCCATGACCGTGCTGAACCGCGCTGCCGTGCTGCCGTTCCAGCTCGACCGCAACATCGCTAACGAGGACATTCGCCTGAAGTACCGCTTCCTCGACCTGCGCCGCGCTAACATGCAGCGCAACATGATTCTGCGCCACCGTATCACCAAAACGATGCGCGACTACCTCGATGAGCAGGGCTTCCTGGAGATTGAGACGCCCATTCTCTCCAAGAGCACACCCGAAGGCGCTCGCGACTTCCTGGTGCCCAGCCGTCTGAACCCCGGCACATTCTACGCGCTGCCCCAGGCTCCGCAGCAGTACAAGCAGCTGCTCATGGTGGCCGGCATGGAGAAGTACTTCCAGGTGGCTCGCTGCTTCCGCGACGAAGACCTGCGCGCCGACCGTCAGCCGGAATTCACCCAGATTGATATCGAGGCCTCGTTCATCACGCCGGAGGATATTTATGCATGGATTGAAGCCATGCTGAAGCGCGTGTTCAAGGAATCCGTGGGTCGCGACATCGTGACGCCTTTCCCCCGCATGACCTGGAAGGACGCCATGAACCAGTACGGCTCTGACAAGCCTGAGCGCCGTTTTGAGATGAAGATAACCGATTGCTCTGACATCTTCGCTAACAGTGAGTTCCGAGTATTCTCCGGCGCTATCGCCAACGGTGGCGTGGTGAAGGCTATCAATGCCAAGAACTTCAACCCGTCCGTGGGGCAGGTGGATTCGCTCACCCAGACAGCCATCGAGGCCGGCGCCAAGGGGCTGGCCTACATCAAGGTGCGCGACGTCGCCAACACCAAGGAATGGAAGAGCCCCATCACCAAGCGCCTGTCGCAGGCTGAGATTGATGCCTTGGTGGAACGCCTCAACATTGAGAGCGGCGACTGCATCTTCTTTGCCGCCGGCGAGTGGGAACAGAGCTGCACCATCCTCGGCCGCGTGCGTCTGGCCTGTGGCGAGTTCATGGAGCTGCTCAAGGGCAACACCGATATCGACCTCTTCTGGGTCAACCGCTTCCCCCTCTTTGGCTGGGACGCCGAAGAACAGCGCTTCTGCGCCGTGCACCACCCCTTCACCCGCCCCGTGCCGGAGGACGTGGAGAAGGTGCTCAAAGGCGAGATTTCCACCGATCTCTGCGCCGAAGCTTACGACGTTATCTTCAACGGTAACGAGTTGGGCGGCGGTTCCATCCGAATCCACGAAAAAGATTTGCAGGACGCCACCTTCCGCGCCCTCGGCCTCGACGACGCCACGATTCAGGAGCAGTTCGGCCACCTGCTGGCTGCCTTCTCCTTCGGTGCACCGCCCCATGGTGGTCTGGCTCTCGGCCTCGACCGCGTCGTGATGCTCATCGGGCAATGTGACTCCATCCGCGAAGTCATCGCCTTCCCCAAGAACAACCGCGGTGCCGACCTCATGAGCGAATCCCCCGCTCCCGCCGAGCCCAACCAGCTCCGCGACATCCACATCCAGGTCAAACTCCCCGAAAAGCTCCGCCAAAAACTCGAAGCCGAAAAAGCCGCGGAGGAGGTGTAAGCATGTGATTCAAAATTATTATCTCTCGTGGTCAAAATGCTTTGTCCACGAGAGATGTTGTGTGATATAGGCTCGAATGACTCAGTTTGGCTGCGGTTTTACAATGTGACTTGTTATATGCATGTATTCCTAATTGCCTAATTTTCTAAAATATGAATTGACATCCGTCTTGAGAAATTGATATAATCTCAGCAGTTATGTTATTCCGTGATAAGATGGTGTTTGCTTCGCCAATCTAGATTAGAACATGAAAATATATTTAAGTATTATATATGCAGGCTAAGACGTTAAGGAAAGTTTATTATTTATTGAAAGATACTGACTGGGAGTTTGTTCTTGCTTTCCTCTTTATTTATCTTAAATATAGGGATTTTGAAATGAGAATAAAAGCTATGAGGTATGTGAAGTATGCCTTTTTTGAACGTCGTTTTTTGCATGTACTTGGAAAATATGGGGATTCTGTAAATTCGCCTCAGATTAATAATGGGCCAATATGGGTATGTTGGCTCCAAGGTGAGGAAAATATGCCTCAGATAGTCAAGGTATGCTATGAGCGTTTGAAGAAGATGGCTCCGCCTTACCGTGAGGTTGTATTGTTAACTTTCGATAATATCGGGCAATATGTTCGTTTGCCTGATTATATATACGAGAAGCTTAGGAATGGGGACATGACATATACTCATTTTTCTGATATTTTGCGTTTTGCCTTATTAGCAGAAAAAGGTGGATTGTGGGTGGATAGCACTGTATATGTAACAAAGCCGATATCGCCAGACGTATTTGCTAAAAAATATTATTCAGCTAAAACGAAATATGACTCTACATATATGGGGGTAAATCGTTGCTTGTGGAAATGTTTTTTATTGGGGGCGTCACCTCAATCTCAATGGTTTTTAAATGCGAGAGAAATAATGTACACATATTGGAAGGAGATGAACTATTTTATAGATTATTTAATAGTCGATTATATTTTGCTCCTTATTTATGATTCTAGTGATGAAGTTAAGTCTGAGGTTGATGTAGGTGTGGAATATGCTCCGTATATTCTGGATTTTGAAAAAATTGCTAATGAGCCATGTGATGAAACTTATTTAAAAAAAATGTGCGATGAGTGTCGGTGGTTTAAATTATCATATAAATTGCCTTTTAGAGAATATACTGCAGATGGTAAGTTGACTTACTTTGGTCGATTATTGTCGGAAAAATGTGCGGATACCAATTGTAGCATCGTTTTATGAAAAAGGTGGCGATATTAACTTTTCATCGTGCGAATAATTATGGTGCCGTTCTGCAGGCTCTCGCTTTGTCGCATGTTATAAATAAATTGGGTGCAAATTGTGAAGTCCTTGATTATCGACCTTGCAAGATGGAGTCGTTTTATCATTCTTTTATCCCAAAGGTGAAGGGCGTGAAAGTATTTATTTTATTGCTGCTTTATTTCATATTTCGAGATGCTAAGACACGTAGGCGGTTTGCAGAGTTTCGTCGCGATACTATGCGTGTATCAGCGCAAGTGTATCGGTCATTTTCTGAATTGAGGAATGCTAATGAGTTCTACGATGTCTTTGTAGTAGGTAGTGATCAGGTATGGAATCCGGAAATAGTAAAAGAATGTGGACCTGACAGTCAATTTGCTTATCTGCTGGATTTTGTGAAAGATTCAGGAAAGAAAAAATCTTACGCTGCGAGTATTGCTGTGTCGGCGTTGGATGATGAGATTAGTGTATTATATCGTGAGAAACTAAGTGATTTTTCAGCACTTAGCGTTCGGGAACACAATGCGGCTGAATTGCTATCTTCTTTGTTGAATAGGCACGTGAGCGCGGTGTGCGATCCGGTGTTGCTCATGTCCGCAAAGAAATGGATGGAGTATGAGCGCCCCTATAAAAAGCTGTTGAACACTGATTACATTTTGGTTTACAGTGTGGGTGGGGGGCGTGATCTTTTGCCGTATGCGTGTCAGTTAGCGGCGCAGAAACGATGCGTTGTATATACCATTCAGCCGCCTATTGTCGGAACTTCGAGTTACTGTAGGAAGCAGCTCTTAACAGGGGTAGGTCCAGCTGAGTTTATTTGGCTTATTCGTAATGCTAGAGCCGTGGTTACTTCATCCTTTCATGGTTCAGCATTTGCACTATTATTCAGAAAGGAGCTGCATGTTAAGCAGCAAAGTGAAATTAAAGCTAATCATAGAAATAGTCGTTTCGATTCGCTCTTCAAGTATTTTGGAATACAAGAAGACTACATCGCCTGCAACCAAGTGGACGATATTCAATGCAAGGTGTTGAGGGCTGATATGTATCCTCAAACTGTTTTGGCGAAGAATCGGGCTAGATCACTGTTTTTTTTACGATGCTTGTTCGAGTGATGACTCAGAGTTAAGTTGTTTTTTTCTTGGTCGTGTATATTATTTTATGGATTCCTAATAAGCTATTTATGTTTCTATCAACGCGTTTTGTATTAGTTTTGGGTTGGAACTGGTTTAGCTATCGGTGATATAGAACGATATAAAAATTATATGCAGTAGATGTTCGCAAGTGGCGTGCTTAAAATCGCTTTTTACTAACTGAAAAAATGATGCTAGCATACTTTATTAAAGATATTTTATGAATAAGAAAACAATAAGGATTGGATTTGTGGATTTTTGGGGGGATTATATCCCGACCGATGGGGTTATTTACAAAACGCTTCGGAAAAAATATGATATTGTGATTGATAATGATAAACCTGAATATTTGTTTTTTTCCTGTTATGGTTATAGACATATAGAATACGAAGATGTCGTGAAAATTTTTTATACTCACGAAAATGTTTTCCCTGACTTTAATTGGTGTGATTACTCAATCTCTTATATGCGTGATTCTATAGGTGGAAGGAATTTGTATTTTCCTTCTGCGTTTTGTCATGATGAGGTTGTTGTTCCTTCACATCCTGATGAGCTTTTGAATCGTAATTTTTGTAATTTTATATACTCGCAAGACTATATTGGATATGGAGCAAAATATCGTAAACAGGTATGTATGGAGATCATGAAGTATCGAGATGTTGATTGTCCTGGTAAAGTTTTGAATAATATGAGTTCTTCTGAATTATCAAAGCGAGTAGATAAAAATTGGAATAGCTCTAAGATTAATTTTCTCAAAAAATACAAGTTTACAATCGCCTTTGAAAACACCAACAGAGATGGTTATATAACAGAAAAACTAATCGATCCCTTGCTCGCCGGTTCTGTGCCTATATATTGGGGGAGTGAGGGAAATGTTTATCCTTTGGAGAAAGATTGCATGATTTGCGCTAACGACTACCCTGATATTGATTCTTTGATGGAACGAATAAAGCTGGTCGATAGTCATGATGATGTGTATATGAGTATATGCCAAGCGAATCCTATACGAAAAGGTGTGCTTTCCGCTTATGAATTAAAATTGCTTAATTTCTTTGATAATATATGCCAGGAAAGTCAATCTTTTTTATCTAGAAATGAGTTGAAATTAGATACTTTATCACACGTAATAAGAAGTAGATGGGTGAGGAGTGCATTAAAGGTCGACCAGTGGTATCAAACTCATGCAATTTTAAAAAAAATCATGAAATGTGTCAGTCGATGAAACTATAGGATATCGTTTGTCAATGAATTGTTTTTTTATCTAAATTAGATTACGAAATAATATGAGGGAACTTCTAATAAATCAGGAGAAAAAATCAGTTTGGAATTTCCAACGGTCTCAAAATGATGTAAAATATCGGCATGCCTCCAAAGATTGAAATGCCGTCACTACTGAATTTCCGAGACCTCGTTGGGTTGCGGCGCAGCATCAACGTCAGCCATGGTATAAATGAGCTCAAAACGTTTATAGACTTTGAGGCTTTCCGTGAAAAATTAGAAGCGTTGTGCCACTACGGTAAAAAAGGACGACCTCACTACGACGTGGTGAAAATGTTTAAGATTTTGATATTGCAAACATTTTACAATCTTAGCGATGAAGAAATGGAATACCAGCTAAGTGATAGATTGAGTTTTCAAGAATTCGTAGGTATAGGGTATGCTGATGATATTCCGGATGCTCGAACAATATGGATATTCAGAGAGAGGCTTGGGGATACAGGAGTAAAGGGACTATTTGATTTGTTCTATGCACAGATGAAAGCTAAAGGGCTGAAATGCAGCAAGAGGAAACTCATAGATGCCACCTTTCAAGAAGCAAAAGAACAGAAAAACACATCTGCCGAGAATGCGTACGTAAAAGAAACAGAAACTGCTCCGGCGGAATGGAGTAAAAAGAAAGCAGCACACAAAGATGTAGATGCAAGCTGGACCAAAAAGAGAGGCGTAACTCATTACGGCTACAAAGGCCACGTTTTAGCGGATGAAAAAAGCAAAACAATAGAAAACTACAAGACCACAATCGCAAGTGTACATGACAGTCAAGTATGTGCTGAGTTATTGCCGGAGAATGCAAGAGAAGAAAAATTGGAAGTCTTGGCAGATTCCGGTTACTTTGGAAGAAAAGTTTCTAAATCATTGCATAAGAAAGGCGTGAAAGCGCGTATTATACAGCGCAGAGTACGTGGGCAACAAGATTTAACGTTAACCCAAAAGTGTCGTAACAAGGCAATCGCACGTCGCCGTTGTCGCATTGAACACATATTTGGAGCCATTAAGCACTTTGGCAGAGATACCTTCCGAGCAGTAGGGTTAAAACGCTGTAAGATTCGTCAAGGTTTAGTATTTCTTCTCTATAACATGAAACGCTTCCGCTTTTTGTGTAGAACGGGAGAACTGTGCCCTGTTGATACCAAATAAGGGAAAAATGCTCGAAAAACAGTAGATTTTATTCACAAGTACGCCGAAAATGGAAAAAAATCAAAAAAATCGTTGTGCAGATTTCAAAAAAATGCAATTCGCCCCGAGGATGAACAGAATCTTTTACTAATTAGAAGTCACCATGAAATCAGGTTTGATATCTGTAATTGTGCCCGTTTATAAAACTGAAAAATTCTTGCAGGAGTGCATTGATAGTATTCTAGTTCAGACATATCCTTGTTTCGAATTGATTTTGGTTGATGATGGGAGCCCGGACTCCAGTGGTGAAATCTGTGATCGAAATGCGGCAGCAGATTCACGCATACGAGTGATACATCAGAGCAACCAAGGTGTAACTCTCTCTCGCGCTAATGGGGTCGCTGCGTCAGTGGGGGAATTTGTAACCTTTGTAGATAGTGATGATAGATTGCTTCCTGATGCATTGGACGTATTGGTAAAGGCGAGTTCTTCGGAAATTGATATTGTAATTGGAAAGCATCAAAGGTCTCAATCTATTGGGTTTGGCTATATATGTATTGATGATTATAGGGAGCTGTGCGCTACAATTAAGGGTAAATTCGGAGGACTCCATTGTCTTTTGTATAGAAGAAGTCTACTTACTGAAGACGTTTTTGATATTCCGCGAGAGGTTTATTATGGAGAGGATGCTATAATGAACATTAAGATAGCATATAAAGTTACTCGAAATATATATAATACTGATACGGTTATATATTATTATCGCATAAATCCAGATAGTGTAATGCAAACGCAAATTACACCAGAAGCGGTATCTGTTTTTCAGAAATACCGGTTGGCTTCAATTCCACCAGGCGAACTGAAATTATATTTGCCAAAGGGATTGGCGGATGATCTTATATGTAAATGGATGGGTGCGACTTGTAATAAAATAAGGCTTTCTCCTTCGGTTGTAGAGGCTCATTCTTATTTGTTAAAGATAAAGAAGTACAGTAATATCAGGCTTGGAATGTATCCATTATTGCTTTTTTATTGCATTAATCCCTTTAGTCGACTAATAATTATAGGTTTGAAAAACTGCATTCGTATGTTATTTCCAAAAGAGACATGTTAGCAATGATGCTTGTGCACAAGGTGAAAGATTGTTATATTATGGAAGTTTTGATAATTGTTTCCGTTGTGACGCCGCTTTGTGTTTGATTATTTTATCGATATAATTATATCGGATGCGAAATGGTTTTCCTGCTGCTTTGCATAAGATGTCGCTCACATATGCACAGCAAATAAGCCACCATGTTAATATAATTCCGTGTATGATTTGCCTCTCTTTCATTTCCTCAATCCAAGGGAGCATGCTCATTGAGCGTATGCGTTTCCACCAAGAAAATAGGGAGGCTCTAATTGCGTAGAGCCTTACATATTCAGTGCATTGGGGAAGCTGTGCGATTTTTTGAAAATGAGATAGATAAAGTGATTCCATATTTTGCTGCTCTCGACTTCTCCAATAGTTATGGCATGTCGAACCTGCGTGTTTTCTATACCACATGGTTCTGGAATTCAGATACCCAATCATAGGGTGTCTGATAGCTATTTTCATAAAGGCAATAGTATCCTCGCACATTTTTACACCTTCAGGAAACAATTTCTTTTCATGAATGACTGACCTTAAAACGACAACATTTGCGCAGGCATATGTTTCTGCAATTTCAAGTACCCAGTTTCGGGCTTCAAAAGGCACGTTAGCTCGATTAGGAACAGTTTTTATCATATCTTCTGTTATTTCAGAAGCTGATGCAAAGGCTGAGCAGTACCATACAAAGTCTGGGTGTCTGGAGAAAAACAGATGGGCTAAAGCAAGGTGGTCTTTCGACCAAACATCGTCCGCATCCAAAAACGCTAAGTATTCCCCTTTTGCTTCAGCTATGGCTCTGTTTCGAGCAACACTCACTCCACTGTTATTTTGATGTATTACTCGCAACCTTTTATCTGATTGCCTTGATAGAATATCAGCGGTAGAATCAGAAGAACCATCGTTTACGACTATTATTTCGAAATCTTTGAACGTTTGATGATATACGCTTTGTAAGGTTGTTTGAATAAACTTTTCTGCATTATATGCTGGTATAATAACGCTGTATTTCATTTTACTAATGTGCTGGTTAAATGGTTTCTTTAAATATGAAAGATACGTTTTATTAATTGCTTAAGATGGAAGATTAATACCTTGAAAGTTATCTTTTGTCCATGGCGCGTATAAATCTTTCCCCATACCGGAATTTTCCAAATCCAATATAGGACAAAGTTTTCTTTTCGTGTTATTGTCAGGGAGCCTCTATTTTCATGCTTTACAAAACGATCTAATCTATAATCATAACCCAGCATTTTGTATTTTTGAACCGTAGCCGCGATAAGTCGATGTAATTCTTCTTTATTTCCAGCGGAGCCTGCATGATATCTATCGGCAAATGTTCGCATGAACATAATTATTAGATGTTTCCTCGCTAATGATGTTATAAAATTCCGTTTTTTATATTCGTTGTAAACGTACTCTATCACAGGGATATTACGTTTTGTTTTCTTAAGAATATCGGAGGCGACACTGTTAATGATAGAGCCGTTTCTTTGCATGTATGCATATCCTATAGCAGAATATATGGCTATGTTTTTAACATAAGGAGCAGCTAAGTAATACATCGCTTCGTCTTCGTGTACCAAGCCGACAGGGAAGCGTAGTGCGTTTTCTTCTATTAGGCTTCGACGCCACAGCTTGCTCACAAAGCAGACGTTGAGCTGAGCAGCTAGTTCTGGAGTTAACTTGTATTTGCCTTCTTTGGGTAAAGAAAAATATTGATTGGGTGGTAAGAGATTGTATTCTTCATCTACTTGCTGAACGCCGAAAAATACCATATCCACATCATCATGGCGGTGTTTGAGGGCTTGTTCATATATGCCAGGATAGAGATAGTCATCCGAATCAACTCCGGTTACCCATTCTCCGGTCGAGTGTTCCAGCCCTGTATTTCGAGCGGCTGATAGGCCTGCGTTTTCTTGGGTAAATACTTTTATGCGTGCGTCTTTGGCTGCGTATTCTTTTAGAATTTCTGCCGAGTTATCGGTAGAGCCATCGTTAATACACAAAATTTCTAGGTTGCCGTAGCTCTGTGAGCAAATGCTGTCTAAGCAGCGCCTTAGCCATGGGGCCGTATTGTAGACCGGTACGATGACACTGATAACGGGAGATGTCATTTATTTAATATGTGTTTGATTATTTTTTTTGCTTTGTCGAAGGCCTTGTAATAGAGTATGCGAGCTGGGTTATTTAGCTTGTTCCACGCTTTCAGCAAATCCTGAGGAAGCGCATCTTCTTGTATTAGGTGTACACGCTCGCATTTTTTTAGAGTTAGCTCGTATACCCCCTTAAGTTTTCCATATGTGTTATCTAGCATGAAAACTTCACATCCTGCATGATATGCCATGAGGCAGGCGTGCAATCTATCAGAGACAATAATATCTGCTTGTCTTAGAGTAGCTGCAAAAGCTAGTAATAGGTTGTTTTCGTATCTGTTTTTCTGGGCTGTATGCCAACTGGCTGAAATATCATATGTCAGAGGTGAATGTAATTTCGTCTTTTTTTCTCTGTCGTTACGAAGAAGAAATGCTATCTTTTTTTTCTCAGTTCCACTTTTACTAGTGACTGTTGCTCGGTTCATATATCGCTTTAGCCATCTACGCAGATAACTGTTGTATGCATTTTGTAATTCGGCTTCTTCTTTGCTGTCTGGATAAATATTGGAGATAACGGGTTGTAACTCATCCAATCTCAACTGCATTGCCATATCATTCGTTAAGAAAACCTGAGAGCTTGGGCATTTTCCCTTACAATATTCGTAAGACTTTGCATCTCTACAAAACAGGATATGTCGTGAATCAAAGTGCTTCATTAATTCATCCACTCCATAAAAGGATGAAGGCAGTACAACACATTTCTTTACGTACGAATTGCAAAGTAGTTTTATGCAGATGTCTACATCGCACCAGTCTGCTGTAAATCGCGCCCCTCCACCATGCACTAGTATGGGCTCCTGCATTTCTGTGTCGTAGGCGTGAACTATGTGATGTTTATATCCCTTTCTCGCAAAGTGTTGCTCTGTTCCCATGGCTATTAGCATGTCTCCTAAATTTCCATGGTTGCGTATATAGGCAAACTCTCCAAGTTCTGATAGTGTTTTGTCTAAAATGTTCATTTTAATGGTGTAAGAGGTATGAGGTGTATGTGTTTTAATTATATCTAGGTTCAAGTGTTATCTTCGTTGTTTGGAGGTTTTGTGCAGCTCTGATTATTTCAATGAAATTAGACTCTATTTGGTAACTATATGACAGTTCTTAAAACTCAGTTTTTCCTTTATATGTCGTAAGATTCGCCATATAAATGGAAGGGTTCGCTTTATCTCTAGTTTTAATTTCATTAAATATGTTAAAGGATTATTAACATCAAGAGCGTATAGCCATCGAAAATTTTGATTCAGGTAATTTGGTTGCGTAGATAACATTCTGTGTTGAATATCTGCCCAGAAAGCTCTGAGGTGTTCAACCTCGTATAGTTGCATGCGAAGCATAGTTGGGTAGATTGAGATATATTTTTGCCAGTTTGCAAAGCCGAAATCTCTCGGATTTTCTCCTTCTGCAAGTATAGCAAAAAGCGTGCGCGCGCATTTTTCGCAATGGCAACAATTACTGCCTCCATCGCTTTGCCAGCATACACGAAGTTGAATGGGAGGCCCTCCATTTTTGCAACTTTCTACTATGTGCTGTACTTTTTGTTGTCGTGTGAATTCGTATTGATCGTGCCAGATTTTTGTATTTACAAACTTTACTTTGTTGTCTATAGTTGGGTCACTGGCGCAAATTACCTTGTCAGAGATAGTATTGGTACTGGCAAAATAGACTGTTTTCCAGCGTTTATGGTATGCAATAGGCGCAGCGTGGCCTATAATTCCAATACCGTGTTGATAACCATACCACCATGTTTCCTTACTGGATTTAACTAACTCATTCAATGCTTTTTCAATGACGATGGTGCGGAAGTTGCTCCGGACCATTAGAGGCTCAACTAATCCAAATTGCTGACTGACTGTTTTAATATGAGATTTTACGCGATCCCATCCTTCTATGTCATTTAATTTAATATCTGCCCCCCAAAGTGTTATGAGCTGAGGCTTTTCTTTGACGTGTGCAACTAGCGTTGCAAAGGCATCCACACCGCCACTGAAAAATGCTGCGGTGTTTTCAGTTGGTTGATAAGTGTTTTTCTCAATTTTATCAACATTAATACTGCCCTTAAATGAAAGCATTGGCGACATGTTGCGGTAACCTTCTTGCACGTTGGGTATGGCCTCATAAAACTCGCGGTCTAGTACAGGGAGTTCCAAGATTGCATCAGTTAACCAGACAATCGGAAGAACATTGCATACAAACGGAATAACCAGCACACCCGGAGGCACGTCTGAGATGTTTTCTGAATACTCTGCCTCAAATGCCCTGAGCTCAGAAAAATACTTTTCCAGTTTCGTTGAGATTTGATAGGAAATTTTGAGCTTTTGTCCTCTAGTTTCAATGGCTGTAACTTTTATTCTTTTCATATTGTATCGCAATGTTTATTTTTGAAAATGAACTTGACCAATTTGGTGTCTTTTACTGTATGGAGTATCTGTAGTGTAACGTCGTCTTTTCTGATATATAGTATGGAGATAAAGATTGTGGCGGAAAAAACTAGACTCAGTGGCAAAAGTAAGAATGGAGAGAGCGGTAGCAAGTTTATCAACACGCATGGTATTACTGATAATACTGCAATTATTGTGTAGGGGACAATATCTCGCAACTGCTCTCTCTGGGAAATCCCGGTACACTTGTTAATAAAAAATGAAGATATCCACGCATTGAATGCACTCATAGCAACGAGAGCATAACAAATGCCAGCAACGCTGTGTATAGCCCCTATAATCACTGCTGAAAAGGCTAGGCTTCGGAACCAAATTTCGCGCTTTAGGCTCAAATCGCTTCTTCCTGTAACCAAGAACATTTGTACGGCAACATAGGCGATAGGATCAAGGATGGCTCCATAACAGATAATTCTAGCATAGTAAGCAGCCGGTAGCCAGTTTTCACCATATACGCAGTAAATGAAAGATTCTGAATTACTAGCCAGAAGAAGCATGGGCCACAGGGTCAACAGTGCAGTCAGGCGGATGTATTTGCGATAAACAGAATTTAATTTTTCCTTGTCTCCCTGTAGGGTGGATAGAATGGGAAAAGTAACCCCACCTAAAACCCCATTTACCATGTGGGGGGCTAGATAACACATATGGTGTGCGCGTGAGTAGAGAGCGAGCTGGGCAGGTGAATAGAATTTGCCGATGACAAATGTTCTTGACTCGCTATATGTGGTCCAGACCAGTCCGGCTGCTACCAATTTTGATCCATAACTGAAAAAATCCATGAACGATTTTATGGAAAACATGCATTTGGGTTTCCAAGGTGATATAATCCATACAATTATCAACGACAAAAGACCGGAAATGATACTCTGCATGAATACGGCCCAATAGCTCCAGCCAGCATATGCGGCCCAAAGGCAGAAGGGCATGGAAATAAAGGTGGTTATCATGCCTACAACGGCCGGCGTTTTGAAATCACGGCGAGCAGAATACAGACTCCAGTGTACGCTAGTAGTCGAGTTCAGTAGCATCATTGCCGCGGAAATCCGAGTGAGGTCTACAAGGGCTGGTTCATTGTAAAATTTCGCAAACCAAGGAGCTGCCAGAAAGAGACAGAGAGAGAGAAGTAAGCTCATTCCCACATTGAACCAGAAAACAGTTGAACAATCCTGTTCCGTTCGGTCTTGCTTGCGTATGAGGGCTGAGCCAAAACCAGCATCTTTCAGTTGAGCCGCAACAGCAAAGAAGATTGCAGTCAAACCAAGAATGCCTATTTCATGAGGGGTTACCAGGTGCGCCAAAAGTGCGCCATATATGAACTGCACCGGCTGTAATGTGCATTTCTGCAGCAGTAACCACTTTGCTCCGGAAGCCGTTTCTTTCCTAACGTTTACAGACATCTGAGGCTGAGGGGTAGCGTCAGTGTATAGTGCTTGGCTTATTTTCGTCTCCTGTGGGTGATTAGGGCGGTCAATGTGATTAGTAGGAAGGCGGATGTCGATGGCTCAGGAATGGTGGTAAGTTTTACTGCAGCTATGTTTCCATTTGTGCTTTCCGACATAAGATGCAGAACTTTCGTGGCATTTGTCAGTTCGAAGCTGAATTCTACAAGAGCCCAGTCGGTCGCTGTTTTATTTGAACCAACCACGAACGCACTGACTGATGCTCCATCTGCCGTGAGTTTGGGTTCTCTGGAAGGTTCGCTCACGTTATATGCAATAACACTCGCTGTAACATTAGTTAAGGAGTTGTCATTAGTCGAAATATAGTACGTGTTAGCGGATATCGGTGCAGAAGGTGTTGACCCTCTTGCCGCTAGAACTGACAAGGTGTAGCTTCCTGCTAAGAGATTGTAAAAGTTTAAAATGGCGTATTGGTTAGAATGTGTATATCCGCTAATAGTGACATTTGCAAAAGTTTCGTAGATATGAGCTGCAGAAGTACTATCTCCAGAAAACTTACTTATCAAACTAGTGCCGTTATAGAGCCCAAATACAGAAAGCGTATAGGATGATGTGCTGCCATCTGTACACTTAAGTTCGTTGAATTTGAACATGTCGGAGCTCTGTTTACGAGAAATGAGATTGTACGTTTCGCCCTCTCTTGTGTCGTTGTTGTTACTCCCGCTTCCAAAGGTTATAATTACACTCTGGTTGCCGAGCGCTATGCTGGCAAAGAAAACGAACTGTAGTAAAAAACGCCACATATCTTTAAGAATCTGTTTAAGGATTATCCGAGAGCGGTGCACGTGGAGCACTCCAACACGTGTCTGTGCTTATAGGATACCAGAAAATGCTCTCTTTGCAAGTTTTTTCCTCTCGGTAGCAAGAAAAGGAGTAAACGCGCACACGCGCGCGACTTCCTCTCTTCTCTCCTTCCAGCCTCGCTTTTTCGGCAGGCGGCGCAACACGCCCCACATCCGCGGGGGATGTGGGGCGTGCGTTCGGGTAGTTGACTGCGTGGTGCAGGCACAGTGAGGCCGTAGCCGCGGGGGGAGGCGGTGCTGTGGCTGCGCAGTCTGTGGGCCGGTACGGGACGCGCCGATGGTGCGTGCGTTACCGCGACGTCAGGTGGGAAGACTGTGTCGGATGCTGAGCTGTGTCAAATGACATCTGATGGGGTGGATGTGTCCCCGGTTCGGATGTCGCTCCGTCGTTTTCGTTCGGTGGCATGGGTGTCAGCTTTTGCGAGAGTATAAGGCAAAGAGTGGTCTCTCGCGTGAGGGGGATGGGCGGAAGTCGCCTCGATGAGGGTAGTGATGGCGGAGGGGGCGGAAGTCGCAGAAGGTGAGGGGGAAGCGGCGGGGGCGCTATCTGGAACTGCTTCTGGTGGGGATGGGCGGGGGGAGCGCATATAGAGTTCGCCGGGTTGGTGCTGGCGTGGCAGCGGCAGTTCCGCTCCGGTTGGTTGCGGTGCTTTCGGGGCTGGCTCAGCCACTTCATCAGTGGGTGGTGATGTGTTGTGGGTGACGTGCCTGCCGGTAGCGAATTCTTCGAAGCAGGGCAGGCCTGCCTCTTTTGCTCGCACTTCCAGTTCGTTGATGAGGCTTTGCAAGTGGTGCGCCGCGTCATCTTCGGGTTGAGCCACTTCTGCGAGCAGCTCGCGGTCAGTTTGTTGTTCTGCTGCCACACTGTTGGGTGCTCCGTATTGCAGGGAGAACAGGTACAGGGAGAGCTTGAGTACGCTGGCGGTGTCGAGCTGCAGGCGGCGGCAGATACTGCGCAGGATGCCATGCAATACTTTGTTGCTGCGCATGCTGCAGGCGGAGGTGCTGCTTTCGTCGTTCGTTGTTCCGGTGGCGGGCTTCAATCCGGCCGGGTAGAGGAGCTTGCGGGGCTCTACGCGGTGCTTCATGAGAATCTCCTGAGTTCGCTCCGGTTCGCGTGCCAGCTCATCGAGCACCATGTCTCGAAAGCGTATGGCTTGGGCGTGGGCCGTTTCCGGGTCGCCGTATTGTTTGTCCGAAAAGTAACGTGCCAAAGCTACTCCCTGCCGGGTGATGGCGACTCTCCAACCCTGAAAGTTTGTGAACTTGTACGTGAATCTGGTGATGTGGCGCGTGTTCATGGCTGCTGTTATTGTACGAGCTCTTGTTTTAGTTAGCAATTCATATTAGTTGACAACAACTAATTTTCCAAAACTGGTAAGGAAAATGAATCGCCCGCCGCATTTTATTGATTCTGCCCCGCACTGTCAAGCTTGAAAACACATGAAACATATAAAAGTTATATGAAATACAACTATACCATGCCTCCTGCCGCATGTTTGGGGGTGTGTGCAGCTGCGAGGCGCTGCTTGAAGTCGCGCAATAGCGGGTGTGCGCGTGTGCGAAAGTGCAGATATCTGCGCGTGTGGCGGCTTTGTTGCTTGACGCGTGCGCGTGGCTCTGGTAGGATACAGGGTCATGAAGAAATGCCTCACAGGTCTGTTGCTGCTTGCTACCGTGCTGCTGTTGTTGTGCAGCTGCAGCCGGGAGGAGGAGGCTGGTACAGTTATCCGCATAGGCGGTTTTCCTAATGTGACTCATGTACAGGCGCTTGTGGCGCGCAATATGACTCGCAACGGCAACGGGTGGTTCGAGCGTTACCTGCCGGGGTACCGGATAGAGTGGTACACATTCAATGCCGGCCCGACGGCGATGGAGGCAATCTTTGGCCGCACGGTGGACCTCACCTACGTGGGGCCGAGTCCGGCGTTGAATGCCTATGCCGTGTCGGCTGGGCGCGAGGTGCGCTTGCTGGCGGGTGCGGTGAATGGCGGTGCGGCGCTGATGGTGGCACCCGGCAGCCATATCACGCAGCCTGCGGATTTCAGGGGGCATTGCATTGCTACGCCTCAGCTGGGCAACACGCAGGATGTATCGTGCCGCGCCTGGTTGGCGCAGCATGGCTTGCGTAACTCGCTGGAGGGGGCAGGGGATTGCCGCGTGAGCCCCACGCCCAATGCCATGCAACTTCAGCTCATGAAGCAGGGGGATATCGCTGCCAGTTGGACGGTGGAGCCTTGGGTGACGATTCTGGAGAAGAAAGCCGGTGCCCAGGTGCTGGTGCAGGAGCCCGATGTGGTTACAACGGTGCTGGCCGGGCGCGTGGGATGGCTGCGCCGCCACCCGAAGGAGGCCGCCGCTATGTTGCAGGCTCACCGAGATTTGACTCGGTGGATAGAGGAGCACCCGGAAGAAGCTCAGGCTCATGTGGTGGCTGAGCTCTCAGAGCTGACCCAAGCGCCGTTCGACCCGGAATTGGTGCGTTGCGCCTGGAGACGCCTGAAACTTACCACCGATATTGATTTGCCGGGCTTGCAGCAGTTTGTGCAGGATGCTCAGCGCTGCGGGTTGCTGGACCATGTGCCGGCGCTGGATGCCATGCTTTACAAGCCGGAACAAGAATAACACTCTTTTTTTATGGAAAAATTAGAACAGGAGATTCACGCGTACCCCACAGCCAAGCTCAGCGTGGAGCATGTGTGTAAGGATTTCAAAACTAAGTCCGGTGTTGTCCGTGCGCTTGATGATGTGTCGCTTACCATCGATGAAGGCGAGTTCGTCTGCTTTGTGGGGCCGAGCGGTTGCGGTAAGTCTACTCTGCTCAACATCATAGCAGGGCTGGAGAAGCCTGATAGCGGCCTGGCACTCATTGATGGCGTGCCGATTACCGGCCCCGGGCGAGACCGCATGATGATGTTTCAGGAGCATGCACTCTTCCCTTGGCTGGATGTCATCGGCAATGTCATGTTCGGCCTGAAGCAGAAACCGAATCTCAATGATAAGGAGCGTCTGGAGGTGGCGAAGTACTATTTGTTCCTGGTAAAGATGGATAAATTTGCTCATTCCAGCATCCATGAGCTCTCCGGTGGCATGCGGCAGCGCGTGGCACTGGCGCGTTCGCTGGCGCCCAATCCCAAGATTCTGCTCATGGATGAGCCTTTCTCGGCGTTGGATGCCATGACCCGTGAGCAACTGTACGGGGATATTCAGGATATCTGGGCAAAGCGCAAGAAGACGATTGTCTTTGTGACTCACAACGTGCGCGAGGCCGTGTGCCTAGGCAGCCGAGTGGTGTTGTTCTCGCCGCATCCCGGGCGGGTGCGGGAGCAGTTCCCGGTGCCTCTCGCTCGCCCTCGCAATATCAATAACCACGATTTGGCCGACCTCTCGCAGCAGATTACCTCCTCGCTGAAAGGCTACCAGAATGCCGCCGAAGCTGATTGATAACCCACCCTTGCAACTGACATGAAACGAGTTCTCAACACTGTCCTTTTCTTCGCGTTGCTCATAGGTGTATGGGCAGTACTCACCGGCGATTTGCTTTGGCTGGGCATTGGCCCGCAGGAGCCGCTGTGGTCTCCCTATGTTCTGCCGCCGCCTTCGATTGTGGGGCAGTATCTGTGGGACAACTGCCTCAATGGCAAGATACCGCTTTCCATGCTTGTGACGCTGCGGCGCTTGTTTATCGGCTATGTCATAGGCCTGATATTGGGTGTTCCGCTGGGGATGATTTCGGCTCGCTTTCGCTGGGTCGGCGATACCCTGGGCGTGCTGGCACTGGGCTTGCAAGCGCTGCCGAGTGTATGCTGGGTGCCGCTTGCCTGCATCTGGTTCGGGCAGACGGAGGCTGCGCTGCTGTTCGTTGTCATCATGGGTACATTGTGGAGCGTGCTGCTTTCCACGCAGAACGGCATGAAGAGCGTGCCGCCCATCTATGCCCGCGCGGCTCGCACCATGGGCTCCGGCCCGTTGCATACGCTGGTGTTTGTCACACTGCCTGCATCTGCTCCCTTTGTGGTAAGCGGCATGAAACAGGGCTGGGCCTTTGCATGGCGCTCGCTCATGGCGGCAGAGATTTATGTGGCAGTGGTGTCCGGTTTCGGCATCGGGCAGTATCTGCACTATGGCCGTGAGTTGCAGCGCATGTACCAGGTTATCGGCATCATGTTCATCATCATTCTGGTGGGCCTGCTGGCTGACAAAATCCTTTTCTCGCCGGCAGAACGCTGGTTGCACCGCCGTTGGGGTACGGATAAGGAGTAAAAATCCCATTCAGTAGTTATGAAAAACTGGGTAGAGGGTCTGCGGACGTTGCTGGGTGAGTGCGTGAGCACAGAGCCCGAGGTATTGGCAGCTCACGCCGGGGATAAGTGGCATGCGGCCTCTATGCCGGATGCCGTGGTGCTGGCCACGGAAACGGAGCATGTATGCGCTGCTATGCGTTATGCTGCTGCCCATGCCATACCCGTTACCCCGCGCGGGGCAGGGGTGGGCTACGTGGGGGGCTGTGTGCCGGTGAAAGGTGGGCTCGTCATCTCCGTCGCGAACATGCGTCGCATTATCGAGGTGAACCCGGCAGATGGTGTTGCCGTGGTGGAAGCCGGGGTGCTGACGGCGGATTTGCAGGCCGCCTGTGCGGAATTGGGCTGGTTTTATCCGCCGGATCCTGCCTCGCGCAAGGAATCGAGCATCGGCGGCAACATCGCGACCAACGCCGGTGGCCCGCGTTGCCTGAAATACGGAGTCACGCGCGCGTACGTGCTGGGGCTGGAGGTCGTGCTGGCAGATGGCCGGGTACTCACCTGCGGCGGGCGTACGCATAAAAATAAGCAGGGCTTTGACCTAGTGGGGCTGTTCTGCGGTAGTGAGGGTATGCTGGGTATTGTGACGCGCGCCACCCTGCGTATTATCCCCGCGCCGCCTGCTCGTGCGGCGCTGCATGCCGGCTTCCCGCGGTTTGCGCTGGCCGCCGCTGCCGTGCAAAATGTGCTGCAAGGGGGGCACCTGCCGGCAGCCATGGAGATTACGGATGCTTTCACCCTGCGTGCCGCACGGAAGCATCTGGGGCCCGGCGTGCTGCCGGAGGACGCTCAGGGGCACATCATTATAGAGATAGATGGTCAGGCGGATGCCGTGGCTACCGAGTTGCAGGCCATTGCCGTCATTCTGCGCGACACGGGTGCAACGCAAGTGGTGACTGCCGCCACGGAGCAGGAGGTAGAGGCTATCTGGCAGTTGCGGCGAGAGTTTTCTTACAGCCTGAAGGCTACCGGGCTCACCAAATTGAACGAGGATGTGGTTATCCCCCGCTCGCAGCTGGTGGCTTTGGTGGAATTCTGCGCTGCCATGGAGCAGGAGACCGGGATTCCCGTCGCCTGCTTCGGGCATTCGGGCGATGGCAACATCCACACCAACATCATGGTGCTGAAAGATGCCGCCGGGCAAGATATTCGCGAGCCGGCCGATGCCCTGGTGAATCGCCTCTTTGACTGGGTGATGGCGCATGGCGGCAGTATCACCGGCGAGCATGGAATCGGTATCGCCAAGTCGCCGTGGTTCCCGCAGGCCATCGGCAGCGTAGCGTTCGATGTGCATCGAGCCGTCAAGGCCGCGCTCGACCCGCAGGGCTTACTCAACCCGGGCAAAATGGGGCTGTGAGATGAAAACTCAGTTGAAAGAAACCGGCGGCGAGTTTGCTCGTTTTTTTGTGGTAGGGGTAGGGGCAACCCTCGTGCACCTAGGCGTTTATCTGCTGCTCAATGCCATGTGCGGAGTAACGGAGCAAAACCCGCTGGCTCTCACGCTGACTTATGCCGTAGGGTATGTGGTGAGCTTTGTGCTCAATTACCTGGTGTCGTTGCGGTGGACATTCCGCACGCAGGGCAGCGTGAAAAAAGGTGCCGGCTTCGCGCTGAGCCATGCGGTGAATGCCGGTATGCACCTGTTGCTGCTGAATGTGTTCCGTGTATGGGGGCTGGGCGCTCTTCTGGCAAGTGCTCTTGCCTGGTGTTGCCCGTGGCTCGTGCGCAGTTTCCCGGTGCTCGGGCAGGCGGAGTCGCTGTTGCCGCTACCCGTCTACGTCATCGTGGTGCCGCTCAACTTCCTGATGGTGCGCTATTTCCTGAAGAAGTGAGTAGTTACCGGAGAATAGGGGAACTTACTTGTTCTGATTGACATGAATATTTGCTTGGTTGTGTTTGATAATTTCTTCGAATTCATCAGCAACTTTTTGCAAAATATATATCGATGCCGGAGGCGTAATATGGGTCTTATCTCGGCCAAAGAGAACACCTTTATGTAATCCACTGAAGTTACCATCTTGGAAAATACCATGTTCTATGTGTAGCAATTTGCAATAGCCTTCACTCTCTAGTTTGTGGAGCATGGTAAATATTTCTTCATTAAAACTCATATATTCTTTTTTGCTGATAACAAATGGGTCTTCTTCATTGTGTGGTGCAATGATGTCTTTTCTCTGCTTCCTCCACTGTACATAATCCTCTCCTTTTCCGAGTAGACTTTTGTCTTCAAACTCCATGAATACAGGGGTTGGGGTTAAGAATACGACATGTTTCCCAATTTCCTTAATTTTGGTGCAAAAGTCTTTCGCCGCTTCATGCATTGTCGCGGGCGTGCGCGGCATTGTCTGTCCGCCCCATGTTGTATATTTGGATAACTGTGAAAACTCGGATTTCCAGAGGTAAGAGACAACAATCGTATGTATATCAGGCTGTTGTTTTAGCCAGTCGATAAAAGCATTCGCTTTCTCTTCTGTCCAGCAGTATGAGTCATTCAGCCAACAGTGGACATTCCACAACGGAAAAATAATTGTAGTCAGATGGATGCCTGAAATCTTTTTCTGCTTAGCTATCTCGTGGAACCCCGCGTATAATTGTTGAGCAACGCTATTTCCGATAAGAACAAATTGAGGTTTTTCTTTTATACCTGATAGCGAAAGAATGGGAGGCAGTGTTTTTTGAGCTCGCAAAAGAGCCTGCGTTCCCCCTTCGCCTTTTAATAATTTATCGTCGTAACCAATATGTACGCTTGGGTGATAATTGGTATGTTCCGAGGATAAATTATACACTGGGTATTTAATGTCGCGCATATCCCAATGCAGTCCCAATTTAAAGACGCCTCTGACAAAGCATGCCAGAAATAGTGCGCTAGTAAAAAGAATCAAATTTCCTCGGCGAGAGAAATGACTTGTTTCGACCCATCGCCATAGAGCCCATGCACAAAGAATGGAAGTCAGCAATAAAATAGTCAACCAAAATAAATTGGGAGATGACCTTTCCCAGTGGCGGTAGAAAACAAGAATAGGGAAATGCACTAAATAAAGAGAAAATGAGATTTTTCCAAGAAAGAGTAGAGGTGGATTCTCAAATAACTTGAGTTTATGAACTTCTCCTGCATATTTCAAAATGAGCACTGTACATACAACTACTAATATTGAAATCCATGCCGGTAGAGGATAATTGCAGAATGCTATGATGCAGAGAATTGCCAGACTTGTTACCCCAATAGAGCAATTTACCCATTGACGCTTTGCTAATGGTAGCACGCAAACTAATCCGCCTGCCAGTATCTGCCATAAGCGTCCTAATGGGTCATAATATGATACAGCAGAGTCTTGCCCCCAGGTAACTCCTGCGTAATCGAGGAGTAGTTGCTGTAGCGTAAAAGACAGACAATATACGAGTGAAGCTATCGCTATAAAACATAGACAAACGCGTTGCGTACATACGGAGGTCTGCTGTAACAACACCTGTCCAATAGCCCACAGAAGATAAATTTGTATGGTGGCGGATAGATACCATGTGTGCAGCAGTGGATTCATATTTGAATCAGCTGCAAAGTAATTAGAATAGACTTTTATGTAGAATATGTTAGAAAATCCAAGGAGGGAGTATAAACAATTTTTTCCGTGTGTTAGAGCTATGAGAGTATCATAAAGGAATGGAATCATGCTAATCCCTGCAAATAATATCAGTACGCACAGAGAAGGATAAACTCTCAATAGCTTTTTCTTTATGAATGAAAAAAATGAAAAGGGTGAGCTTGTTTGTTTTCCGTAAAATAACAGGTAACCTGTAATAACAAAAAAAATGTCAACTCCGTAAAATCCATTAGAAAAATACTGAGGGCACATGTGGAACAATATGACCATCAGTATAGCGATGCCTCTTACTCCAACCAGATGCTGAATATACTTTTTCTGATTATTTTGCGTCACGGAAGAAGTATACAACATATATTGTATTGATACAATTCAAAAGTTGGAAAAAAGGCAGTAATTGCAATCAATCCGCGGTGCCGCGGATTGTCTGGCCGTTTTCGGGGGCGGGGAAGCGATTGGGGGAGATGTTGGCTTGCCGGAGCGCGGAGGCGAGGTCGGTGAGTGTTTCGTCGTATCCTTCGTTGGCCAGTTGCCAGGTGCCGAAGTGGCAGGCGATGGCCTGTTGCGCCCGAAGCTGTACGAACGCCTCCACGGCATCGGCCGGGTTGGTGTGGTTCTTGCGAATCCACTCCGGCTTGTACATGCCGATAGGCAGCAGGGCTACGGTGGGGGCGCCAAGGCGTTGGCGAATCTCCGTGAACCAGTCGCAGCGCGCCGTGTCGCCTGCAAAGTAGATGTGCGGGCCGTCTGTCACCAGTAGCGAGAAACCGCACCAGAGCGATTTGTTGGCGCTGGCGGCATCTCGGTAGCGTTTGCTCCAGTGCAGGGCAGGGGTGAGCACGATGCGCAACTGCGGGCTGAGTGTCACACTATCCCACCAGTCTTTTTCCTCGCAACGCGGTTCGGTGCCGAGGTGGTAGGCCAGCAGGCCGCGCAGCCCCAGGGGGACGATGAAGAGAGGATTGTCGCGAGAGAAAAGCCGTTGCAGTGTGGGGACGTCGAAGTGGTCGTAGTGGTCGTGTGAAATCAGGCAGACGTCGATTTTGGGGAGCTGTTCCCACGGGATGCCGACGGGGCGCTTGCGCTCCGGGCCGATTGGCAGCGGGCTGGTATGGTCGCTCCATACCGGGTCGGTCAGGATGTTGAGCCCTGCGCAACGAATCAGCATGGTCGAGTGGTTCACCATTGTCACCTCCCAGTCTTTACCGTCTACTTTCGGGGCTAGTTGCGGTTGGTGGCGATTTTGGCTTACCGTGGGGTAGAAGCCTTTTTCGCCGCGTTCGCTCAGCCAGCGCATGGCGGCAGAGGTGCTGTAGTCCAGGCTTACGGTCGGGTTGAAAAAGTTGGTACCATCGAAGTGATCCGTCACCGGGCCGTGCCATTCACCGGGACGGCACAGGGTGTGTGCCAGCAGGCGGTCGATACCCCAGCCGGTAGCCAACAGGCCGGCCGTGCCGCCTGCCAGGTAACGCAGGAAGCTGCGGCGCCCGGGGGAGGCCGGGGTGTCTTGCGATTGTTTCATACGGGTGGGGGGATAGTAAAAAGTCCCGGCCCTGCAGGGAGGACCGGGACCCGAATCAGTAGAATCAGTAAGGAATGAACATGAGCGGCTCCGTTCCCAACCAGATGAGAACCAAGGCGCACCCGGTCAGCACGGCAGCCGTGATAACCGGCACCTGCAGGGGCTTGTCACCTTCCTGCGGCTTCTCCCAGTACATCTCACGCAGTACCTTAAAGTAGTAGTAGAACCCTGCGGCCGCACCCACAATCATGAAGGGCAGCAGCCAGATAAGGCCGCTCTGGCAATGCGTGGCTTCGATGAACATGGCGAAGGAGTTGTACTTGGCCAGGAAGCCGTAGGTGAGCGGAACGCCAGCCAGCGAGGCGAAGGACACCGTGATGAGGAAAGCCGTGCGCGGGTTGGTCTTGCCCAGGCCGCGGAAGGCGGCAATCTCCTCGCTGCCGCGCTGAGTGCGCACCATGGCAATGGCGTAGAAGGCAGCCACCGTTGCCAGCATGTAGGCCACCAGGTAGTTCACGACATAGTCTGTGAGGCAGGTGGCGCCGATGTTGGTGAAGAACACGAGGATGAAACCGGCCTGGCCGATGGAGGAGTAACCCAGCAGGCGCTTGGCGTTGTTCTGGCAGATGGCACCCAGGTTACCCACTAGCAAGGTGGCAGCGGCTACTACGGAGATGGCTGTAACAATGGCGCCTACCTTGCCGGGATGTACAGCGTACAGGCGGCTGAACGGCAGCAGAATAGCTACCAGCACGGCAAAGCCGGCGGCTTTGGAGGCGACCGCCAGGAAAGCACTCACCGGAGTGGGCGAGCCCTGGTAAACGTCAGGAATCCAAATCTGCATGGGGGCGGCACCGGCCTTGAAGAAGGCACCCAGTAGCAAGAGCCCCACAGCCAGGTAGAAACCGGTCTGCAACTCGGTCATCGGGCAGGTCAGCAGGCTGTGCACCAACTCGGCGCTCAGCATGAAGGAACCGGTCGTGCCGTAGTACCAGGCGGCGCCGAATACCATCAGGCCGGTGCTCAGGGCACCCAGCACCAAGTACTTGACACCGGCTTCAACAGACCCCTGATTGCGGCGGAAGTAGCCGGCCATTACATAGGAGGCGAGGGTGACGACCTCCAGGCTGACGAAGAGCATGATGATGTCGTGAGCCTCGGCCAGTGCGCAGACGCCTGCGCAGGCAATCAGCAGCAGGGAGCAAAGCTCGGTCGTGCCTTCCTCGACACCCGCTCCGCCAACGGAGGCGCAGGTTACCTTGCGGTAATCATAGGCCAGCAGAAGCACCAGTGCCGTGGTGACACAGGCAATCATGCCGAAGGGGCTGCTGTAGCCAAACTCGGGACGAATCATGAAGAAGGCCGCGATGAACGCACCCACGGCACCCACGATGGGGTACACCCGCTTGGGGATTCGGGGGGCGAAGCAGTCTGCCATCAGAATGAGTGTGGCCAGAGCCACCAGAGCGAACTCCGGTGCAAACTGTCCCCAGGTGTAAACGGCTGAAACGTATTCGTTGTTCATGGTATTTCAGTGATTGGGGATGGGGTTCAATAGATGAAGATGAGGAACGGCGCAACACCGAAGAGCACGATGAAGAAGGCCAAGAATGCTGCGGAGAGCTTGTCGGAGCAGCTCAGCGCGGTAGCACGCTCGGAGGCGAGCCCCACGTTGCCCTCGAACACGCGGCGGAATGCACGCAGCATGTAGATGGCGCTGATGACCAGCCCCCACAGGGCAAACAGAGTAGCCAGCTGTACCGGCCCCAGCCCGCCAAACCAACCGGAGATGGTGTTGAGGGTGCAGGTGATGGCGTTGAAAATCCAGCCGAACACCGAGCCAATCAGCCAGATGTCGCTCAGCCAGCTTCCAAGCGAGTGGTAGATGTTGCTGAGCACATCGCAGCCGGTGGTGGCTGCGGCAGCGCCGGGCTGCCAACCATTGAAGCAGGACACGAATACCGTGAACTCGCCCGCAAAGTTTGCCAGCAGAGGCAGGCCGATGCTGGCCAACCCGGCCAGGCCGAACAGGAAACCCAGGCAGGGCAGCTTGCGCCCCAAACCACCCATGGAGTCCAGCTCCAGCGTGCGGGTCTGGCTCTCAATCTGCCCGGTCAGCAGGAAGAGCAGGGCAATGGTGAGACCGTGTGCCAGCATGAGCAGGGCGGCACCGCGGATAGCCAGTTCGTTGTTACCGGCGGAGGCGATATAGGCGGCAAATGCCAGGAAGATGTAGCCCATGTGCATGACGGAGGAGTTGCCGAGCATGTCGTCCAGGCGCGTCTGAGCCACGGTCACATAACCAACCCAGAGCACATTACCCAGCAGCAGGAGCAGCAGCAGGTTGTTCCAGCAGCCGAAGAACTCCTTGCAGACAGGTCCCATGCAGTAGGCCAGCATGAAGAGACCGTACAGGCCGAACTTCTTGAGCACGCCTGCATGCAGCATGGCAATGGGCGTGGGGGCACTGGCATAGGCAGGGGCTGCCCAGGCGTGGAACGGGAAGAGTGATACCAAGGTGCCGAAGCCCACCAGCAGCAGGCCGGGAATCAGGCATGAGGACGGTACCATGCCGTACTGCACGGCCATGCGAATGCCCGAGAAGGTGTAGGTGCGCATCTCGCTGCACAGCATCAGCAGGCCTGCCAGCAGTACCATGGAGGCAAGTCCCAAGTACACGGTGGCGGTCCACGCTACGGTGTGGCGATTGCCGCGGCCGTAGAAGCCAATCATCACGAAAGTGGGGATGAGTGCCAGCTCGTGGAAGGCGTAGAAGGAGATGATGTTGTCGGAGACGAATGCGCCGATGGCACCGGTGGAAAGCAGCAGGGCTGCAATGGACCAGCTGCGCTCAGCATCTTTGTCGGGTGCCTTCAGCCCCAGAATGGCAGCGAAGGTCACGATGACCGAGAGAAGCAGCATGATGGGGCTGAGCGGCCCTTCGAGCGAGAACCACAGCTCGCGCTCCCCAAGGGTGGACCAGCAGTTGATGGCGTCCTCGCCGCCGTAGGTGGCGCTGATGAACGCCCATACACCCATAATCAGCGTGAATGTGGCGCTCACCAGAGCCGTGGCACGGCCCGGCGCCTTCAGCAGCCCAATGAGGGCGGCTGCTATCACAGGTACGATAATAAGCCAGATAAGCATGATGGTATGTTTGATTTAGTGGGTGAATGTTGCAGAGGCGATAAGGAAGATGAAGAGCAGGGCTCCCAGTGCTGCCACGATGGCGTAGCGGCGCAGTACACCGCCCTGGAACCAGGTGAGCAGCTTTCCGATTTTACCGATGAACCAGGCACCACCCAGAGTGAGGATGCCTCGGATACCGGCGTTGTCGATAAACTCGACGACGCGGGATGCGTTGCCCTGGATGAGGGCGATGAGCCCCTTGTCGTAGAAGTCGTCGATATAGAGGCGCTTACGCAGAGCTGTGCTGAGAGCATTGCCGGCCAGCGGGTCGGACTTGCGCTTGCCCGGGCCGTACACCAGGTAGGCCAGCAGCAGCCCCAGCACCAGCGAGCCCAGGCTGACATAGAAGGGCAGCCCCAGGGCGAACCCGTGAGCGTGGAAGCCTTCGAAGGGCACCAGACTATCAGCCACGAAGCCGTAGCCGGAGATGATAGCCATGACGGACAGAATAAGCAGCGGCAGCAGCATGGTGGGGCCTGCTTCGCGGGCTTCGGCAGCCCCGTGGGCACGAGCCGCACCGCAGAATGCTACAAGGCACAGGCGAGCCATGTAGAATGTGGTGAGCGCTGCAACACCGGCACCCACCCAGAAGAAGACCGGGCTCTTGGCCAGCGCGGCATCCAGAATCGCCTCCTTGGAGAAGAAGCCGGAGAAGCCGGGAATGGCAATGAGGGCGCAGGTGCCCATGAGGAAGCAGATGACGGTGAGGGGCATACGCTTGCTCAGGCCTCCCATCTTCCAGATGTCCTGCTCGTGGTGGCAGCGCACGATGATGGCACCGGCACCGAGGAAGAGCAGGGCTTTGAACCAAGCGTGGGTGTAGAGGTGGAACATGGCGGCTTCACCGGCCATCAGACCCACTGCCATGACCATGTAGCCCAGCTGGGAGAGGGTGGAGTATGCGAGCACGCGCTTAATGTCATCCTGCTGTACAGCCATGAGGGCTGCCAGTACAGCAGTGATGGCGCCAACCGTGGCAATGACGGTGCAGGCCGTGTCCGTGAAAGCGGCTTCGCCCATGCTCACCTGCAGGCGCACCAGCATGTAGACACCGGCGGCCACCATGGTGGCGGCGTGGATGAGAGCTGACACCGGCGTGGGGCCTTCCATGGCGTCGGGCAGCCACACATGCAGCGGGAATTGGGCGGATTTACCCACAGCACCGCAGAAGAGGCAGATGACGGTGGCTGTGAGGATGGCCGGAGCAATGCCGGCGGCCTTGCCACCCATCTCGCCGAAGGAGATGGTGCCGAACACCGCCAGAGTCAGCAGAATGCCGATCAGGAAGCCGAAGTCGCCGACGCGGTTGGTGATAAAGGCTTTCTTAGCTGCATCTGCGGCGCTGGCTTTGTCGAACCAGTGGCCGATGAGCAGGTAGGAAGAGAAGCCCACCATTTCCCAGCCGATGAAGGTCATGGCCAGGTTGTCAGCCAGTACGATGGTGGTCATGCTGAACATGAAGATGCTCAGGCCGGCAAAGTAACGGCTGTGGTTGGAGGTGTCGCCCTTCATGTAGCCGAGCGAGAAGATGTGTACCAGCAGGCCGATGCCGGTTACAACCAGCATCATGCGCATGGCAAGCGGATCCATCAGCAGGCCGACGGAAAGAGAGGGCTGACCCTCGGTAACGATGGGCAGCCAGGTGTAGGTGTCCGGCGTGCCGGTTTGCCAGCCCAGGAGATAGGCTACGCACATGCCGAACGTTGTCAGCGCGGAAAGAATGGAAAGCGTGGCTGCCATGCAGGCGCACTTCTTAAAGCACAGCCAGTTGATGGCGGCAACGACCAGCGGCAGCAGCAGGAAAAGCCAGGGTGAATTCTGAATCATAATCGTAGTGCTGGGGGTTAGTCTTCTTTAAGTGTGGTGAGTGCAGCGCTCGACACGGTGCGGCGGGCGCGGAACATGGCAACGATGAGAGCCAGGCCGATGGCGACTTCCGCCGCGGCTATGGCTACGACAAACAGGGCAAGTACCTGCGCATCATACACCGGTACGCCGTTCACGCCGTTGGCGCGAGAGAAGGCTACCAGCGAGATGTTGGCGGCGCTGAGCATCATTTCCAGGCACATGAATACCACGATGATGTTCTTGCGAATCAGCACGCCGGCCAGGCCGATGGAAAACAGCAGACCGGACAGAATGAGGTAATGAGCTAAAGGAATATCCATGGTGATGTACCGGGGTTAATCTTTGCTGATCTTGCGGCTCAGGGCTACGGCACCCACCGTGCCCGCCAGCAACGCAAAACTGAGAATGACGAAGGCTATGTTGTACTGCGAGAACAGTCTCTGCCCCAGCAGCTTGGTATCGGGTATGCTGGTGGCGGCTGCGGCGTCCTGCTGGCTGATTTCAGGGTTGAGCATTTTGGCAGCAGCGGCAGGGTTGAGGGCGGGCAGGGCACCACCAAAGTCGCATGCCTGCGCCTGGGCAGTGGGCTCCTGTTTACCCACGCAGAGCTCGCTCATGGCATTCCATGCGCGGCAGAGCGGGTTGTTCCACTCCGTGGCACCGGGCAGCTTAATAGCGGCCAGGAATACCATGGCGCCGAATACACCGGCAACCAGTACACCGGGTGCCATGCGCAGCAGGCTATGCCACACCGAGAAGCTGTTGTCTTCTTCCTCGGTTTTGATGTCGAGCATCATCACCACGAAGAGGAAGAGCACCAGAATAGCACCGGCATAGACGATAATCTGGACGATGCCGAGGAACTGAGCACCCATGCCGAAGAGGACAGCGGCTGTTGCTGCAAAGCACAGAGCCATGCTCATGGCCGAAGTGACAGGATTGCTCGCAAAGATGACGCAGCAGGCGCAGATGAGCGCCATGGCCGCGAATGCGTAGAAGAGAATAGAGGAAATGGCGAAATCCATAGTCGTGATTTATTTGTATTGATTCCACTTGTTGACGAGGCCCTTGCGGGTGCCGCCGAGCTGATAGAGGGTTGCCTTGTTGCGCAGAGCCTGCTTACGGTCGGTGACAGTGATGAGGTATTCCTTGGAGAGGAAAATAGCCTGCTCGGGGCAAACTTCCTGGCACATACCGCAGTAGATGCAGCGCAGCATATCGATTTCAAACTCAGCCGGGGCTTTCTCCTGTTTCTGGCAGGAAGCCTCGGGGCTGACGGCTCCGGGGGTAATCTTGATGGCACGAGCCGGGCAGATGAACTCGCAGAGCTGGCAGCTCACGCAGCGTTCGCGGCCGTCCTCGCCGCGCACCAGCGTGGGGGCGCCGCGGTAGTAGGAGGGCAGCCGGTCGTCCCAGCGCTGCTCGGGGAAGGGCATACAGGCGCCCACGCCCTTACCGTTAAATGACTTCTTGCTGCGGCTTCTGCCCAGCAGAGAAAGCACCATGTGCTTCATCGTGATGGCGAGGCCTTTCACCAGCTCAACTATATAAATCTTGTCGAGTATGGAGAACTTGGGTCGCTTTACAGGTGTATATGACATAGCGTGAAATTCTCAGGTGTTACTTAATGAAATAGAGCACAGCTGCCGTCAGGAAGATGTTGGCTACGGCAAGCTCCAGGAATACCAGCCAGCCCAGCTTCATGACCTGATCCCAGCGGAAGCGGGGCAGGGTCCAACGTACCCATACGAAGAATACGACGAAAGCAACGAGCTTGATGAGGAACATGATGAACTGGCAGAATACGGCCAGCCAGCTGCAAATGGAATGCAGGGCGGCATCTGCCCCGAAGCCGATGGACCAGCCACCCAGGAAGAGGGTGACAACCAGGGCGGAACCAATGACCATGGCGGCGTATTCACCCATGAAGAAAGAGGCGAACTTCATGGAGGAGTATTCGGAGTGGTAGCCGCCCACCAGGTCGGTTTCACACTCGGCCATGTCGAAGGGCGTACGGTTTGCCTCGGCAAAGACACAGGTGACGAAGATGATGAAGCTGATACCCAGCGGCAGCAGCATGGCCCAGCGTTGCCAGCTCAGACCCTCGCCCCACAGCGGCAGCAGTGTCCAGCCGTTGTCGGCCTGGTACTGTACGATGTCCTGCATGTTGAGGGTGCTGAACATCATGAGCAGCGGGATGATGGAGAGCCCCATGGCTACCTCATAGGAGATGAGCTGAGCCGTGGCACGCAGGCCACCCAGGAAGGGGTACTTGGAGTTGGAGGACCAACCGGCGAGGGTGAGACCGTAGACGGAGAGGCCGGAGATGGCGAAAATCCACAGCGGGCCGATGCCGATATTGGCCACTACCATGTTGATGTCGCCGAACTTGGTGGTGACGCCGGAGGCAAAGGGAATCACCGCAGCGGCTACCATGGGCGGCCCCAGTACGAGCATGGGGGCAATGGTGAAGTAGATTTTACGCACGTAGCTGGGGGTAAGCTCCTGCTTCAGGAAGAGCTTGCCACCATCGAGGCAGGGCTGCATGAGACCGAAGGTGGGGATTTCACGGTCGAGGCGCAGCCAGGTGCAGAGTTTGGCAATCCAGCATGTTTCGGGTATGCCGAAGAAGTGCAGCCATTCCTTGAGCGGCTGCTTCTCCTTGCTGCCGAATTGGCGGAAAAGCTGCAACGGGATGCCGGCGCGGTTGGGACCGGGGCGGTCCTGAATCCAACCGGCCACGCGACGCTCGATCCAGACGGAAAGACCGACGAATGCCAGGATAACGGCAAACATGAGCACCAGCTTCACAACCGTCGTAATCAGGTAAAACCAGATTTCGTTGCTCAGCAGGTCCACGCACCAGTTCCAGATGGTATCGAATAAGGACATGATGGGTTATTGTGCAGGTTTTAAGTTATTTCTTGGCTTTTTCGCGCTCGATGAGCGGGATGGTGACGCCGGTGTCCATGATGACGATACCGCCGTTGCCGATGTTCCCCCAGGTGAGGCCTTTCATGGGCTCGAATTCCTGGGCCATTTCTTCCAGTATAATCATGGGGCTGGGGCAGGCGATGACGCGCGGGCAGTCGCAGCCCAGCAGCTCGGTGAGCTGGCGCAGAATATCCCAGTCGGGGCGGGCTTCGCCCTGCGGCTCGATGGCTTTGTTGAGGCGCTGGATGCGGCCGGCTACGTTAATCATGGTGCCGTATTTCTCCGCGAAGGTTACGCCGGGCAGTACAACGTCAGCCGCCTTGGTGGTGGCATTTTCGCTGTGGCTCATGGCCAGGATGTAGTCGAGCGCTTCGAGGTCTTCGGCTTCGATGCCGGCTTCCTCGGTCACGTCTTCACCCAGGGCAATGAGGAAGCGGATGCTGTTGTTCTTAATACCGCGGCGAATGGCGGCGAGGCCGCTGCCGTTCTTGCCGAGGATGAGTTTGGCGCCGTTGCTGTTGGGGTTGCGGTCGTCGCTTACCAGCAGCCCATCGTTCTCACCCTTGCGGGGGACGATTTCGAGCTTCGTCACGCCAAGCTGGCGAGCCAGGGCGCGCACCATGTAGAGCTCCTCGTTGGTCATGCGGGCGGAGCAGATGATGGCGGTCTCGGTCGGGGCGCAGGAGTGCAGCTGTTCTACCACCATATTGAGGGTGGCATCCCAGGTGCTGGGGCGCTGCGGGGCGCCGTGGTCGGTCTTCACCAGGGGAGTGAGGATACGCTCCGGGGCGTTGATGTACTTGTAGTTAAGGCGGTGGCTATCGGGCATCCAGCAGCTGTTCACCTCATCATTCTGGCGCGGGGTGATGCGGTATACCTGCTGTTCGCGGGTCCAGATGTTGATGTTGGTGCCGGTGCCGCAGTTCACGTCGATGGTGGGTGTGCTCTTCAGGAACCACACGCGCATCTTGAAACGGAAGTCCTTGCTGGTCATGGCGCCCACGGGGCAGATGTCCACAACGTTCATGGAGTAGTTGCTGTCCAGACTGGTGCCGGGATAGCAGGCAATGGCGTTGTGTGTACCGCGGCCTACTACGCCCAGTACTTCCTCGCCCACGATTTCCTTCATGAAGCGTACGCAGCGACGGCAGAGCACGCAGCGCTCCTGGTCAAGGTTTACGCGCGGTCCGATGGAAATATTCTTGCCCTTCTTGGTCTTATCTTCGGTGAAACGGTGGGTACCGCTGCCGTAGTCGGTGGTGTACTCCTGCAGTTTGCACTCACCGGCCTGGTCGCAGATGGGGCAGTCAAGCGGGTGGTTGGTCAGCAGGAACTCGAGCACGCCGCGACGGGCTTCGTTGCAGAGCTTGGCATCGGTGCGAATACCCATGTTCTCGGCTACTGTGTTGGCGCAGGCAATGACGGCACGGGGCATCCACTGAATGGGCTGGTAGCCGTCCTCACCATAGGTGGGGGTGGCACCGGGTGCCAGGCGCGGGGGCATGCCTTGCTCCACCAGGCACATGCGGCAGGAGCCGGCTACGGAGAGTTTGGGGTGGTAGCAGAAGCAGGGTACATGTACACCCACGGAGTTACAGGCATCTGCAATGCGGGTTCCCTTGGGGAAGCGGTACCACTTACCGTTAATCTGGACGTTCACCTTGCCCTCGGCAGCGGCGGCATCCTTCGGCAGTATTGTAGGATTATTGCTCATTCTTGTTTCAAAAGATTAGTCTTCACGGGTCAGGAACCTGCGAGCCTCGGCGGTCTCGGCAGAGTGTGGCTTGAGGGCGTTGATGGGCTTGGTAAGCGCCAGGAACTCCTCACGGAACTTGGTGGTGAATGCCTGTGTGGGCCAGGAGCAGGCCTCGCCGAATGCGCAGACGGTGCGGCCGCAGATGTTGTCGGCTACGTCTTTGAGCAGGTCGACATCCTCCGGGGAGCCCTTGCCCTCGCAAATACGGGTGGAGAGCTTGTACATCCACGGGTTGCCTTCGCGGCAGGGGGAACACTGTCCGCAGGATTCCCAGGCAAAGAATCGGTTGAGGTTGTTGAGCACCTTGGGCATGCTGCGGGTGTCATCCATCACGATAACACCACCGGAGCCGCTCATGGAGCCGAACTTGGCGATGCTGTCCAAATCCATCGGGACGTCAAAAATCGTCATCTCACGCACGGTGCCGTCCGGGTTGCGGTCTTTGAGTATCTCGTCGCAGCGCATGACCTTGGCCGAGGCACCACCGGGAATGATGGCTTTGAACTTGCGGCCGATACGGGGGCCGCCGCAGATATCGTAGAGCAACTCGCCGTAGGTGATGGAGCCGGAGATAATCTCATAGACGCCCGGGCGCTTCACGTCGCCGGATACACCGATGATTCGGGTGCCGGGGCTGCGCTGGGCGCCTTCGGCTGCGTAGGCTTCGCCACCCATCATCATCACCTGGCGCACCTGGCAGAGCGACTCCACGTTGTTGACGATGGTGGGGCAGCCATACAGACCGATGGCTGCGGGGAAGAAGGGGGGCTTAATGCGCGGATAGGGGCGCAGGCCTTCAATCGAGTTGATGAGGCCTGTTTCCTCACCGCAGATGTAGGCGCCGGCACCGCGGTGCAGTACAATCTTCAGGTCGAAGCCGCTGCCCAGTATGTTCTTGCCCAGGAAGTTCTTGTCCTCGGCCTCCTGCAGTGCCTTCTGCATGATTTTTGCCGCCTCGGGGAACTCCTCGCGCATGTAAATGACGGCGTAGTGAGCTTGCACGGCGTAGCAGGCAATAATCATGCCTTCGATGAGCTGGTGCGGATCTTGGTGTACGATGAAGCGGTCCTTGAAGGTGCCGGGCTCGGATTCATCGCAGTTGCAGACGAGGTAGACGGGCTTGGTGTTGCCCTTGGGGATGAATGTCCACTTCACGCCGGTGGGGAAGCCTGCACCGCCACGGCCGCGCAGGCCGCTCTTTTTCACCTCGTTGGTGATGTCGGCGGGCTCCATCTTAAGGCACTTCTTGAGGGTCTGGTAACCGCCGTCTTTCATGAAGCACTTGATAGACGGGTCGTACCCCTCGCGATCAATGTTTTTGAAGATGCGGCGTGTCTCCCGCGGGTGCGGTTCCTTGCCGGGTTTGTAAGTGATGTCGCTCATGATTCGCTAAAGGGGTTACTTCTTCTTGGGGGCTGCTTTCTTGGCAGCGGGTTTCTTTGCCGGTGCTTTCTTGGGTGCCGGTGCCTCAACGGGGGGGGCTTCAACCTCGGGCTCGGCAGCTTCAGCAGCGGCAGCGGCGCGGGCTTCGCGGCGGGCAGCGGCAGCCTCTTTCTTGGCGGCGGCAGCTTCCTTGCGCTCGGCGGCAAGCTCCTTCTTGCAGGCAGCCATGATTTCGTCAATCTTGCCGCGGGTCACCTGGGAGTGCAGGGTGTCGTTCACCATCACGTTGGGGCCGAAGCCGCAGTTGGCCAGGCACTCCACCGCTTCCAGACTCCACAGCCCGTCGGGGCTCACTACCATGGGTTCCTCGTCGGTCATTTCCGCCGGGTCCACACCCATCTTGCTGCAAATGTAGGGCAGCAGCTCCTCGCCGCCGGAAAGCGCGCAGGCGATGGTGCGGCATACGCGGAAGTGGAACTTGCCGGGGCATTTGCGGTGAATGCCGGGGTAGAAGGTCACGATGCCGGCCACGTGTATGGCCGTGCTCTTGCACATCTCGGCTATCCAGGGCATGGCTTCGGGGCATACATAGCCGAACTCTTCCTGCACATGGTGGATGATGGGCAGTACGGCAGACTGCTCTTTGCCCTCGGGGTAGAGTGCCACCAGTTCCCGGGCTTTGGCCTCAAGCTCGGGGGTTACTTCGAACTTGGGAAAGAACTTCTCACCGGGGGAGGAAACGGGTGCCGCAATGGCGTCAATCGCGTTCGTTGTCTCGGACATGGTATCAGTGTTGCTCTGTTTGAAGGTTTAACGGTCGCATTCGCCCTGCACGAAGTCGAAGGAGCCCAGGATGGCGCCCACGTCACTCACAAGGTGGCCCGGCAGCAGCTCGGGCAGGATGGAAAGGGTGCAGTAGGAGGGGCTGCGCATCTTGAGGCGGTTGGCAATGCCGCCGCCCTTGGAGTCCAGGAAGAAGCCCAGCTCGCCCTTGGGATTTTCTGCGGCAAAGTATACCTGCCCGGCAGGGGCGTTCACGCACTCGGTGCTCACCATGAACTGGCGAATGAGCTCTTCGATGCCCTGCATGGCGTCCTTCTTGTTGGGCAGGATGCCCTTGTCGAGCTGCACGCAGATGGGGCCGCCGGGCATGGTGGCCAGCACCTGGCGGATGATGCGTACGGACTGACGAATCTCCTCCATGCGCACCTGGAAGCGGGCGTAGCAGTCGCCTTCGTAGGCTACCGGTACGTCGAACTCATACTTCTCGTAGCCCAGGTAGGGGTTCGTCTTGCGCAGGTCGCGCTGCACGCCGCTGGCGCGCAGGTTGTTGCCGGTCATGCCGCAGTTGAGTGCCATCTCGCGGCTGATAACACCTACGCCCACCAGACGGTCAATGAAAATTCGGTTGTGCAGCAGGAGCTTCTCCATTTCATCCACGGTACGCAGGGCACTGTCGCAGAACTCGAGAATCTGCTTCTCGATGCCCTTGGGCAGATCGCGGGTCATGCCGCCGATGCGGGTGTAGCTTGAGGTGAAGCGGGCTCCGCATATCTGCTCGTAGATGTTATGCACCTTCTCCTTCTCTTCGTATGCGTACAGGAAGGCGGTCATGGCGCCGGTGTCCATCGCGTACACGCCTGTGCCCAGGAAGCAGGAGGAAATGCGCGATAACTCGCAGCACAGCACGCGGATGGCCTGGCCGCGCTCCGGCAGCTCCCAGCCCAGCAGTTTCTCCACCGCGCAGGCGTAGGCTATGTTGTTGCTCATCGGGGCCAGGTAGTCAAAGCGGTCGGTGTAGGCCACATACTGGTTGTAGTGGCAGTTCTCCGCTATCTTTTCCATGCCGCGGTGCAGGTAGCCAATCACAGGATCGCAGGACACAATCACCTCACCATCAATCACCAGCTTCAGGCGCAATACACCGTGCGTAGCCGGGTGCGACGGCCCCATGTTCAGCGTCATCAGCTCGCCGTGCTCGTCGGCGTCATTCCTTAGATAATCCGACGCCGCGCTCACAGCATCAGGCACTTGTAAAATTTTGGTCGTGTTCATAATCTCGAGATTTATGGCCACCTCAGGCCACATTGGTGCCTAGACATTAAACACCTTTTCACCCCGAATTTCAAGCCTAAAGTGTAGGCTCTCCTTATTATTTCCTTCTTTTTTGCGGAGTTAGAAGAGCCTAATTTTTCAATGAACCTCCTCCTCATACTCTTTTTCACTCGCTTCCCGCTACCCACACAGAGCAGGGGACCCCCGCTCCGCACAAAAAAGCCGCTGCCCCGGGCGGGGGCAACGCTCTTATTTATGCGCGCCATCTCCGTCGCCCCCTATGCAGGGGGCTCTCTTTCTCATATCACTGCGCTGCTTGCAGCGCAATCTCGTTCGTGCGCAGCACGAATCTCGCTGCGGCAAAGCCGCAATCTCACTCACGCGCAGCGTGAATCTCGTTAAACAATACATACCAATCTCACCGGCTGGCTTGCCAGCCGATGCCGTACATGGGAAAACCGCCCGCTTGTGCGGGCGGTGATATCCGCCTTACGGCGGGTTAAATCCTCGCGTTGCTCGGGTGATATCTGCCTGCGGCAGGTTATATCGCCCTATCGGGCGGCTAAAATCCACCGACCGCGGTACGCGGTCGATATAACCCGTGCGGAGCACGGATATCACTGCGGCGCAGGCGCAATATCACCCGCTTCTGCGAAGCGGATATAACCGGCGGCGATAGCAGCCGATGCCTATATTTTCCCGTTGGGCGGAGGAAGAGCAGGCGTGGGAATATCGTTCAACCCGAGGGCAGATTTGCATTCTTTTGTCATTTGTGAAACAGCGTACAGCGGAATATTGATAAGCTGAGTCACAGATTCTTCAGAGTGTACAATTTCCTGCTTATGATAATCGTTCATGGAACAGCGCACTGCAACATGAGGCTGATACTTCCGGCAGTAACTCATTAAGCTCTTGGCTCGGGTATTGGTTTCCGCTTTGACCTCAACCGGAACCACATGCATACCTTGCTGAATGATGAAATCAATTTCTGCACGAGCCGTGTCAGATTGCCAATAATGAGGCTCCAGCGCGCACTCTGCCTGCATTTGCTGCTGCACATATTGCTCCGTCAACGCCCCCTTGAACTCTCGAAACACGGATGTCTTTTCGACCAGCACGCTGATGTCCAGCCCCACCTTTGCGCCCAGCAGTCCTACATCGGAAAAATAGAGCTTAAATGCACCATCTCTGTACGCGCTGATGGGAAGCGCGGCTTCATTGATGCGCGGAGTTCTGTATACCAGCCCGGCGCGAATCAACCAATCCATGGCGTCTTCCAAATCCCGGGCGCGCATATTCTTCTGTACTTCTGCAAAAATGAACTTTCGGTTTTCTTTTGCCAACTGCTCCGGCACGGAATCCCATAACAAAGAAAGTTTGGTCGCTAAGGAGGCCGGAACATGTTTGCTGAAGTCGTTGGCGTAGTTAGATAAAATTTCATTTTGCACACGACGCACCTCCGCAAAATCCTGCGTTTCGATGTAGGTGCTTACCACTTCCGGCATGCCACCGATATAATAGTATAATTTCAGGAGATGCGTGTAACGCTCCGCAAACAATTTAATATTTTGCCAATTTCCGGACTCAATGATTTCCACATCATACCCATAGCCCAGTGCATCCAAGAACTCCGGAAAGCTCATGGGATACAGGTGGAGTGTGTGAACCTTACCCACCGGGAAACCGGTGCCCCGGTGTTGGTGTACTCCCAGAAGCGAGCCGGCGGCCATCACGTGATACTCCGGCAAATCCTCACAAAAATATTTCAACGAAGTTAAGGCAGCGGGGCATTCCTGAATTTCATCCAGAATAATCAGTGTCTTCCCCGGCTCTATTTTAAAACGAGCTGCTGCTTGCAGCAACAAGAGCATTTCATTCATATCGTAGCTGCTTCGCTCGAATAACTGCCGCATTTGCTCGTTCCGATCAAAACGTACGTAGAGAACCTTCTCGAAATATTTGCGGCCGAATTCATTCATGAGCCACGTCTTTCCCACCTGGCGTGCACCCAATAACAAGAGTGGCTTTCGGTGGTTTGAATCTTTCCAGCTCAACAGTGATTTTTCCGCTCTTCTGTTCATCTTGCTCTCCTTGATTCTATATTACTGATTTTTAATAAAAAAAGCAAGCGAATTTCACGTTTTCGGCACGAACTATGAGTAATTTTACCACGTTTTCGGTACGAACTTCGGCCAAAGTTTCCACGTTTTCGGCATGAACTTTGGGTATTTTTACCACGTTTTCGGCACGAATGTGCTCCAAGCGGTCGATATCAGGCAGAGAAATCGCCTTAAATGCGAGCCACTCGGCGAGCCTCGCTTGAAAAGCCCCTCTTTATGAGGGGCGACAGTATCCTAGCCCGGTGGTGGAGCCGCAGGCCACCCCCGGGGAAGGAAAACAAAAAAAAGACCCCCGCAGGCTTGCGGGCTCACTTCACTGCGCTGCTTGCTGCGCAATCTCGCTCGTGCGCAGCACGAATCTCGCTGCGGCAAAGCCGCAATCTCACTCACGCGCAGCGTGAATCTCGTTAAACAATACATACCAATCTCACCGGCTGGCTTGCCAGCCGATGCCGTACATGGGAAAACCGCCCGCTTGTGCGGGCGGTGATATCCGCCTTACGGCGGGTTAAATCCTCGCGTTGCTCGGGTGATATCTGCCTGCGGCAGGTTATATCGCCCTTCGGGCGGTTGACAAGAAGTCACCGACCGCGGTACGCGGTCGATATAACCCGTGCTTCAGCACGGATATCACTGCACCGTGCTCGTCGGCGTCATTCTTTAGATAATCCGACGCCGCGCTCACAGCATCAGGCGCTTGTAAAATTTTGGTCGTGTTCATAATCTCGAGATTTATGGCCACCTAAACACCTATTTGACACGAATTTCAAGCCTAAAGTGTAGGCTCGCTTTATTATTTACTTCTTTTCAAGGAGTTAGTTGCGCTAATCAGGCTGAGCTGTGGGTGGCGAACTCAGGGGGCGATGGTTGCCCGGAGGGAGAAATCCCCCTCATTCAGGCCGTTGTTTGCCGTCAGCATGCTGATGCTGTTGTAGACGATGGTTGCGCCGGGGGCTACTGTACCTTTGGGGATATGGAGGCGGAACGTGGTGGATTTTCCGGCGGGAATGCTGATTTCGGGTGGAAATCGCAGGTGTGTTTTTCGGCCTTTGTGCAGAATGAGGCTATGCGGTGCAATAGAGCGAATCTGCCGCCCGGCCGTGAACAGGCGGATGCTTGTGCGGCTGTTGTTGCTCAGCGTTATCTGCACTTGCGTGGGTGAGATATACTTCGCGCTCATGCTTACGATGTCCTCCGGTGTGGTTGCGATGTGTCTATAACGCGGCAGCGCTTGCGACACCGGTATGATGAACACCGGGAAGGTACACAGAAGCAACAGGAGGCAGAAGTACTTTTTCATAGGGAGAAGAGAAGGTGTTATTGCGGGGCTTCGATGAGTACCTCGCGCGGGCGTGATGTGTTGCCCGATGCCGGCCCGATGACGCCGCGGGCTTCCATCATGTCCATCATTTTGGCGGCTCGGCCATAGCCGATGGAGAAGCGGCGTTGCAGCATGGAGGTGCTGGCCTTGCGCTCGTTGATGACGAGGTTCACGCAGCGGGTGTAGAGCTCGGCGTCTTCATCATTCATGCCGTTGCCGCCCAGTCGTCCGCCGCCATCGCCGCCGTCTGCGTTGCCGCCCTCGGCGTTGTTCATCTCAGCGGTGACGCCCTGCACGAAGTTCTGCTTGGCGTGGGCGGCGCAGAATTTGACGATGGAGGCAATCTCGGGGTCGCTGACAAAGGCGCCCTGAGCGCGGGTCATCTTGGTGATGCCGCCCGGGGGCAGGAAGAGGAAGTCGCCTTTACCCAGCAGGTTTTCGGCGCCGTTGGTGTCGAGAATCACGCGGCTGTCCAGCGGGCTGGCTACCTTGAAGGCCAGGCGGCTGGGGATGTTGGCCTTGATGATACCGGTGATGACGTTGGCGCGCGGGGTCTGGGTGGCGGCTACCAGGTGAATGCCGGCAGCTCGAGCTTTCTGCGTCAGGCGCGCAATGTAGTTTTCCAGGTCTTCCTTCACCTGCATCATGAGGTCGGCCAGCTCATCGATGATGATGACGATGTAGGGAAGTTTGGCCGGGATGGGCTCATCGGCCTCGAAGTCGAACTCGCCCTGTTCCTCTTCGTCGGGCAGGTATTCCGAGCCTTGGGAGTCCTCGATGTCGCGCACGATGGCATCTGCCGCGTCGAATCCGTCGGGCAGCGGGGTGTAGGTCGGCGTTTCTTCTTCCTCCGGCTCGGGTTCAAAATCCTCGGGGCGGTTGTTGAAGTCTTCGAAGTTGCGCACGCCGATTTTGCTGAAGAGTTTGTAGCGGTGCTCCATCTCGTTGACGGCCCAGCGCAGCGCGCCGATGACGCGGGCGGCATTCGTCACCACGGGGCAGGCGAGGTGCGGCAGTTTCTTGTATGGCTGCATTTCCACCACCTTGGGGTCTACGAGGATGAGGCGCAGCTCATCGGGGCGGAACTTGTAGAGCATGGACAGAATCATGCTGTTCACGCACACGGACTTACCCGAACCGGTGGTACCGGCCACCAGGGTATGGGGCATGGCGGCGAGGTCGCCGATGACGGGTGAGCCATACACATCCTTACCCAGCGCAACGGGGATGCGCAGCTTGGGTGAGTGGAAGGCTTCACTTTGCAGCAGCTCGCGCAAGTAGACGGGGGATTTGATGTCGTTCTCCAGCTCGATACCCACGGTGTTTTTGCCGGGGATGGGCGCCAGGATGTTGATGGATTTGCTCTGCGTGGCCAGCTTGAGGTTGTCGGCCAGGTTGGAGATGCGGTTGAGCTTGAGCCCCTTGGGGGGATAGAACTCGTAGCGGGTGATGGAGGGGCCGCGCGTGATGTCGCCGGCCTCCACATCGATGCGGAAGGAGGCGAGCGTCTCGATGATGTTCTGCTGCGTGCTGAACATTTCCTCGCGCGCAGCGGCGGTGTCTTCCTCTGCCGGCGGTTTGTAGAAGAGCATGTCGTAGGGCGGCAGCGGGTAGTCTTCGAGCATGTCGCGAGTATCCTCGGGCAGCTCTTTGGGGGCGCGCTTGGCGCTGCGCAGGCGTTCAATGATGCCCAGCGGGTCAGCCTGGGGCGCTGCCGGTGCAGTCGGTGCCGGGCGCAGCGGTGCCGGGGCTGTGGGGGCGGGCTTGCGCAGGGGCTCTACGCGGCGCTCTGCCGGCGGTGGGGTGTCGATGTCGTCCTCTGTCTCAACCTGTCGGCGTGCAGGCCGGGGCTGGCGGGGCGTCAGCGGTAGCTCGTCTTCGTCATCTTCCTCATCGTCTTCCTCGATGCCAAGGCCGTGGAAACGGTTCAGCGCTGCCTGAGCAGCCGGGCTCAGGGGCATGCGGGAGCGGGCGCGGCGGGAGGAGGGCTCGGGCGTCATGTCATCATCGAGGTCGGTGCTGTTGCGGCGTTCGATTTCCTCTTCCACCTCGGGCATGAGATCCAGCAGGTTGTCCCCACTGCTCATCGGCTTGGGCTCACGCGGTGCGGGAGCCGGGGCGGTGCGGCGGGTTGGTGCGGGAGCCGGGGTGACGCCCGGTGTTCGTTCGTCTTCCCTGCGCGGGGTTGGGGGTGTGGGGCTCACGCTACGCTGCGGGGCGGGAGCCGGTGTCGGCTCGTGGGGGCGCAGCGGGGGGACGCCTGTCTGAATGGTGGGGCGCACGCGGGGCGGCAGCTGCGGCGCAGTGCCCGGGCGCGGTGCCGGTTGTTGCGGTTGGGGCTGCGGCTGCGGCATTGGCTGTGCAGCAGGCTGTCGGGCGGGGAAGTCGCTCGGCGGGGTGTCAATCTCACCTTCGCCGTTATCGGGGTAGGGCGTCGGCGTTTCAGGTTGGTGTTGCTGCTCTGCCTGCCAGGCGAGCCTCTGGGCTTCGCGGTTTCGGCGTCGGCGTTCGAGCAGTTCCCGTATCAGGGCAATCAGGCGTTGCATGTCATCCCATACGACACGGCCAACGCTCATCGGGGTTTCGCGGGCAAAGAAAATAAGAGCGATGCCGTGCCCCAGCACCATCAGCACCATGGCCCACCGGGCAGTCAGCAGGGGCTCCGCTACACAAATGCCGTCAAAATACCCCAGCAGGCCACCGGGGCCTTCCAGACTCAGGCCTCGCGCCCACTCTACCCACACCATATCCTGAATGGCCAGGAAGGCGCAGGCACAAATCGTCATGACGAGAAAGGCTATCCATTGTCCCATGCGGCGTTGTAACGGCCAGAGTATCATGCATACACCGATGACGAGGAGCAGAAGCGTGGTGTATACGGCCGCAGCACCCAGCAGGGCATACAACACGCCGGCCAAGTAGAGCCCCATGATTCCCAGCAGGTTGGTGCAGGGTACGGCTTCGGCTGCTTCGTGCCCCGACGGGTTCAGGGCAGACCACCCCATCTCGCCTATGTTGTATGATTGCAGACTGAGGATGAGCAGCAGGCACAACACAACGATGCCTGCCCCTATGGCACGGGTAGGCCAGGTTCTCACCGGTTCATCGGGGATGTTAAATCTGTCAGGGTCAAAATCCATCAGTCTGAGCGGGTATTTTATCCTGCCCTCACGCGCGAGGCAAGCCTAAAATGCGTTCTACTACACGCGCTGGCCGCATGGCTCGAGGGCGCGTCGGGAAGCCGGTGGAGACGTCGGGATGTACGAAGTCACGTTTCGCGAGCTTTCGCTCGGATGGAATGCGTAGCTCATGCAACCGCTTGTGCCCGCGCCTTGTGGGTGCGGAGCGGCAACTATGGGCGCTTGCTATGCTTATACTGCGAGCTGTCTCGGGGCGCAAATGCCTTCAGCATCAGGATAACACAAAAAAAGATTGAACATGTACATGAAATATGGCATCATAACAGACATGGAGGAAAGAGAAGAGCCGAAGGATAGCCGCCGCTGCCCCTCCACGCTGAGCGTGGTGTTGTGGTGTGTGGTGGGTGTTGCTCTTGTCTTTCAGTTGCTTATGTTGCTTGTGGATGGCGAGATTTATATGGCCGCATGGCTGCTGATATGGAGTGCTCTGGCACTGCTGGCTCTGCGTCCGTTGCGTCGCAAGCGCGATATTTTGTTTGCCTGGCCGTTGTTAGCGAAGATTGCGGTCACGGTGGCCGGGCTGTGCGGCGCGCTGGGCATGCTGATTCAGTGCATGAATTTCGGGGTGATGGCCACCTACTTTACCGAAACGGCCTGGTGGGCCACGCCTGCGAGCATCCTCTGCCTGGTGCTCACATTTTTCCTGCCGGCGGTGGTGGTGCTCATCTGGCTGGCGCGGCGGGATTGAGTAAAACGGTATTTTTGCGCCTTGTGTGTGGTAGTTGGCTGAGCGTCAGTTGCTGCGGCGCAGTGCTTGGCGCATGGTGTCCACTGCCGGTAGCTGCCCGAACCAGTGCTCAAAGGCTATGGCTCCCTGCCACAGCAGCATTTCCAACCCATCGGAGGCGGTGCAGCCGCGCTGTGCGGCTGTCTGTTGCAGCGGGGTGGCATGGGTGACGATGTCGTAGACAATCCGGCCGGGGCTCAACCACTCGGCGGGCAGGGGCAGGGGGTCGCCTTCTTGCAGTCCCAGGCTGGTGGCATTGACGATGAGGTCGGCTTCTGCTACGGCCTGCCGCAGCTCTTCCGTGCCGAAGTGGCAGCAGGCTATGGCGGCGCCATAATGGGGTGCCAGGGTGGCGGCCAGTTGTGCCAGCTCGGGGCGCGGGCGGTTTACCAGGGTGAGGCTGCGGCAGTGGCTCAGGGCACACTGGGCGGCCAGGGCTGAGCCTGCGCCCCCGCATGCCCCCAGCAGCACCACGCGCAGCTCGGCAAGGGGGCGCCCGCTCAGCGCACGGATGGCGCGTTCAAACCCGGGGCCGTCGGTGTTGTGGCAGTGCCAGCCGTCCGGGTGGAGTACTAGGGTGTTGGCCGCTCCGCAGAGGCCGGAGAGGGCATCAGCTCTTACCGCAGCAGCAAAGGCTCGTTTTTTGAAGGGTACCGTCACGTTCACGCCAATGAAGCCCCGCTGCGCCAAGGCGGCGAGCAGCTCTTCAAAGGCTCCCTCGGCGGTATCGGCCAGCAGGCGCACATAGCGGTGCGGCAGCCCCGCTGCATCCAGCGCCGCCTGCTGCATTTGCGGTGATTTGCTGTGCGCTATCGGGTTGCCGATAACTCCCAGCCGTACCTCCGCTCCCAGTGTCGGGAGCTCTGCCGGGGAATAGAACATGATGGAGATTTACAATCTACAATTTACAATTGACAAAGT
>JAUNRE010000057.1 GCA_030535795.1 Akkermansia sp. | reverse complement strand
GGTTCGTGTCGTTAAAATTCTTGCATTTTTGTATGACACAACACACAATTGCTCGCCTAATCTCCATTCATCAAAAAGAGCCACCCTGCGGGGAGGGTAGCTCTTTTTGGGAAAACACGCAAGCGCTGATTCTTACTTACGGCGGCGGCGGGCGGCGAGAGCAGCCAGGGCCAGCAAGCTGAGCGTGGCCGTGGTGGGCTCGGGCACGGCCTTGAAATACAGCATGTGACTATTTGTAGCCACACCGGCAACAGCCTCCACATCGGCAGATGTCATCCAAAGGTGGGTGATATCTGTGCCATTGGCATCAAACAGCTGCCAGTTGGCCGTTTCGATAAACCCGGCCGTATACTCGTAACGGAACTGACCGATACCGGAAATCTGCACGGCAACAACATCTACCCCCGCCTTATCAAGGAAGCTCGTGTCGGTGAGCTTGATGGTCAGGCCGGTGCCATCCACATTCACATTTTGGAACTGGTTGGCTGTCACATGATAGACCGTGGCATTGCCATGCTGATAAACCGTACCACCGGAAACGGTGAGCTCTACCGTGGTGGTGGCACCGGTGTTAGCGGTTTCTGTGGCCGCGGCGGGTACCACTGTGGCGAAATCTGCGCTCAGGGCGCCCGTGGGATTCGTCACGGAAGCCTCCAAAGCGGCCTGCCCCATAATTAACGAATCTTTGTCAATGTAGACAATGTCGTTAATATACAGAGAAGCGCTATTCTTGAGTTCTACCAGAGAGGATGCCAAGTGCGTATCATGCACCTGGATTACACCGCCGGTATGAGCAGTGATATGCACATTTTGAGCCTGAGAAATAGCAGAAGAGGAACCACCGATGGAGGCTGCGCTACCGGTAAGGCCGGTATGCACATTGCTCATGGTGCCGCCGTCTGTCCCCTCATAACGGTTAGTAACCGACATCTGCACGCCCTCATAATCAACAGTCTTTTGAGCAGACGCCCCCGTGCCGTTATCCGACTTCAGCCCACCACCCAAAAGGAGGGCGCCGGTATTACGCACGGTAAGTTTGTTCACGTACTGAGTGGGTGCGGAATCCAGAATCTGCATAGCGGCATCGGTGCCGTCAATGGTGGCATTCACGGCAGAGGTATCACTATCCTTGCTGCCGCTCACCTGCAACACGGTCTTATTTTTCACCGTAATGTCGCCGGTGAACTGATGAATATCTTTAATAGCCACATAGCCCATCTCTGTACCGGCGTCCCCGGTATAACCGAGACCACCTTCCTCCTGCGTAACATTATCTGCCCCGGCGCTGATTTGCTCATTCTTGAAAATCAGGTGCACATTTTGGCCGGTCATATTACCCAGCAAGTGCATCACATGGCTGGCATCCTGCGTATAAGCGGCATCAGCACTGTAATGGTGCGTGTTGAAGGTCACCTGCGCGCCATCCGCTATCTTGATATCGCGAGTGTAGTTAAACACGTGCTTGTTGGTCTGGTTAATACCGTCCAATTCCACCGTGTCCTCCGGGGATTCCGTGAACCAATCTCCTGCTGCGGTAATGGTAGCCCCATTGCCGAACAAAATGAAGTTGGAAGGTGCCACGGCCTTATCCACGAAAACCGTACCGGCCAGCTCAGATGTAACGTAGGCAGGGGTACCGGCCCCCACATTAGCAAAGGCATCTGCCCCGCTGTTAACGCCGCTGCCTTCAATCGCCAGAATACCCGCCCATACCCACGGTCAAGCCGTAGGAGAGCTCAGTAGTCTCACCGATAATCAAGTGCGTACCGTGAGCCACATCAATATTCTTCACCACCAAATCTTCCGTAATGGCAAAGGTGCCACCGTCAATATCCAGTGTATCCAGCCAAGCGCTGCCAACAGTCTGGGCCGCGTTGCCCGATTTCTTCACATTAAATGCAGACGTACCATCGTTGCTGTAATTGCCGGAATAATGGCCGACAGCGCCACTACTTGTCAGGTAATCGCCATAGCCAATTGCGCCATCGTATGCACCCACGGCAGAACCCAAAATATGCAGGGTCACAGCCGTATTTGCAGACGTATTCACGACAGAAGAATTGCTGCCGGTGCCCACCAAACGGGAAAGCGCCACTTCCGTATGAGAAGAATCGGGGTTAAGAGCCAACACCGTGCGGTTCGTACCATCCAGCAAACTCAGGTCTATAGTAGCATTGGTCCATGCGCTACCGGAGGAGGCCGCCGTGATTTCCAGCTGCACATTACCCCCCTTGGCTGCATCGCCCGTTTCCCCTCGCAGGTACCCGGCCATCTGCACCCTACCGGAGAATCCACCAGCATTCAACACCTCGAAAACGCCGTAGGTATACATACTCTCGGAATCCGGCAGAGAACTGCCAACAAGCTCCAGTACGCTATCACGCTCACCAAACAGTGTATTAAGCACCAGCTTGCGGTTATGCGGGCCTTTCAACCTAGCATCCACCGTGCTCGTAATATGATTCACCGTTACATCATTGAGAATAGTCGTTGTACCCGGTGTGGCATCTTGGAAATCACCCTGCAAAATAGCACCGTTCTGAATAGTAATATCACCCGAACCCAAGGCATTGACATGCTGCATGACCAAACGGCCACCCTCAATCAAAGAACCGCCGGAGAATGCGTTATTCGTGGCGATGATGGCTGTACCCGTGCCTTGCTTCAGCAGGGCCGTAGGCCACCTTTCACCCAAGAAATTCTCTCCTTCTACCATATCGCGAATAACACCTCCGCTGAAATAGTAGTTGGTACCATCTAGCATGAGAGTACCATTATCGCCCTCCACATAGGTGTAATCAGCGTTAATGGTAATAGATATCGGAGCTACCTCGCCTTCAATCTTAACATGCTGGAACCCAGTTACACTCTCGCCATCAATGCTGATTCCCTCTGCTACACACCCCGGGTTTGCAGCGCCTCCTACCACGGAAGTAATAATACTGTCTACGCCTGCTGTCGTGGGGTCATACAAGTTACCAAACAGAACCATCTGACCATTTTTGAACGTCAGCTTTTCTTTCCATCTGGAATCGTAGTCAATATCTGTACCGGTGTTCTTCCAAACACCATCCGCCGCATGCCCGGACCACGTGCGGCGAGGGTCGCCCACCACAGTCAGAGTCAAATAATCTGCGCTGGTGTTATTATAGTTGTTGATATAACCCAATTTGCCATAATAACCGGAACCCAACGTAATATACGGCGATGAGAACGACGTTACATCACCTGTGCCGATGTTAATACCGCCCAGAGCTTCGACCAAGTAATATGTTTTACCTGCAGAATTGCTGGCAAACGACACGTTGTCAAAAGAAAGCGTAATAGCTGTGTCGCTCTGCAACGTCAATGCTCCGCTGATGGAAAGCAAGGAATCGCTCGTCACAGTACCTGGCGCATCTCGCATCACATTTAACTGAAGGTTTGCGCCCTCTGTAAAGTTAACATTGCCGGTCACCGTTGCGGCACCTTCTCCCTGATAAGAGTTGACAACCAAATACTTACCTTGACCTATGGTCAAATCATCGTTGGTCGCATAATCATACGAATTAGCACTAATGGGATCCCAGCCGGCTTCCGTGGTTACCCCCAACTTTAACTCGGTACCGCTGTTCATATTCAAGGTACCGTTAAAACTCAAATGGTTAAAGCCCAAGGTACCACCCACAAGAGTGATATCCCTAAGATTAGCAGAATGAATATACTGAATAGCTTCGCCGTTCTTGACCAAACTCATCCCATCCTTACCCAAGGTACTGGTATCATTCTCGGCAAAACTGGCATCACTCTTGGGCGGGGTACTGCCGGAACTTGTGCTGGTAATAACGTCGCCATCCACATATTCCACGGCAAAATCGTTGATGAAGGTCTGTGTTCCATCCACATAGGACTGTTTGAAACCCACAACACCGCTGAATATATGTTTATCGGCCGCATCCTGCTCATTCCCCAGTGTCAAGACATTCTGTTCGCTCGACGTTACCACGCGCACGCGCCAACGCTCGCGGGCCTGCTCGCAGTTCCCCATGTACCAAGACGCAATGTAGCCGTTGTGTCCGGAGCCGGGTTGTTGCCCTGCAGGTACATACTCGTGCCACCACATGGAACCGAGGAAACCGGCATCCAGCCCCTTTACCGTCACATCGTTATCCAACACAAGAATATTGTCCGATGTCTGGGAATCGGCCGCACGATCACTGGGGCAGTTGCCACCCCACCACGACATACCGTCCCAACCCACGGTTTTATTCTTATTTTGGTCACGTGTCAGGTTGATGGTCGCGTTGGCAAACACGTCGTCACTCAGATTAAGCTGCACAGCACCACCCGTCACACGGTCAGTGTCGTGTTCACGGTTCGGGGTTACCGATTCATTAAAGGCATTTTTCAAATAAACCGTACCGGAGAACGCCTCGCCGGGGGAATCCCCCTTCAAATTACTTTTATTGACAGTAAAGGTAGAAACGTAATTTTCTGTAGGTTGTCCAAGAGGTTTATCTGCATACGAATACCCGTGCAGATGCAACTCACCCGAACCGAAAACACCGCCGCTCAACACCACATTACGGGGTACCTCACAGGGAAGCAGAGCTGAGTCTCCATAGGTGGCATAGCCAAAGGATATATGGCCCTGCCCGTCGCTCGCTTCTCCGTCCAGCAGTATCGAGTTCGTAATATTGGCCACGTAGAATTGAGACTGCCCCGTGTAGTCCACTATGAGCTCTGCACCTCGGCGTTCAACCGCCGTATATGATTTTGATTCTATTTCTTTATAAGTCGCTCCACCCCACCAATTGGTTCCTGTTTGCACCCTTTCTACTTTATACCCACTAAGATAATTATTCCATTCGGCATCGGTATTCAGGGTGATGGTACCGGTACCGGCAGCCCCCTCTGCGCCCAGATAAAGCGCACCGTTCTCCACATTAACGCCACCGGAAAACGTATTCGTTGAGTTCAGCACCAACGTTGCTTCTCCGCTTTTGGTGATGGAGGTCTGCAAATCCCCATAGTCGGCAATGGTGCCTCCCTCTATCACGTATCCATACGGCACATACGCATAAATAGGCTTGGCGTCCTCACTGCCACCATCATTGGTGTCTGTGTTTTCTTCTCGGTAACCACCGGCCTCGCCCAGCAAGATTCCATTTTCGGTGCCGGTCGTCAATGAATCTGCCTTACCCGTCGGCTTATTATGAGTAATCGTGCCGGTATTCACCTCGATAACTCCCCCGGGTGCCACTGTACCCTGAACCGTCACCTTGCGTGCCTCGGTTCCGGATACCCCCGTGCCGAAAATGACCTTATTGCCATCCTGATACGTAGCACCATCGGCCCATGAACCGGCTGTGCCTTCAGTTGTCCAAGTCGTATTGCTCGCGCCGGTCCATTCGTTCGTATCAGCGGCTTGGGCAGTCGTTGAGTATGAGCCCAAGGTGGTAGCAACCAAGGTCACCACGGAAAGTACCGCGCGATAAAGTGAGGGGGCAAGACGAAGTTTCATGTATGATTCGGGATTATTAACTGTTAGACAGAAGGCAACACCACGCAAGTGCATCGAAAACAACACAACCTATTCATGTAGTTATACGCTCTGTCCGGTGTGTGTGGGGGGTATATAACACAAATGTTTTCTGCTTGTCAACTGAAAATATTATAATTTTATCTAATTATTTTTACATTATGCAAACTTTAAACGCATTTTCTCTATTATATTTTTTCAAACACGATTTATTATTCCCCACCATTTTATCACACCTCAAATAAATACAATATTTTTACACAACTTATTGAATAACAATTCACCCTCCACCAAAAAACAGATATTTTATAGCATGCTATAACTTCTCCATAATCACCAAATAGCAGATATTTTTTACCCAAAAAAAATCAACAAAATAACAAACTGTCATACTTGAGTTAACTCTAACATCATAACACAAATTATTCGCCCTGCCAGGGAAGTATACTGCCCCCGAATTTAGGACACAGAGCTAATTCTGCTAAGCTTGCGCACAAGCCCCGCCCTCACAAGGCGGGGCTTGTGAATTTAGCAGTCAAAACAGGTCTAAACACGCATAGGAAGAAGTAGAAGTTAAGGCCCACTTTGACACACGGAGCGGGGTAAAGCACTGAATTCAGCGCTTGCCAAACCAGAGAAAGCATGCTAGAATACTCGGAGAAAACGACCTCATGCAACGCAAGTTTCTCAGCTGGCTGTTTGTCCTCATCTGTGCGGCCTTTACCGTGGCAGGCGGGCTGGCGTATCTGCAATTTCACAGACAGGCCAAGGCGCGCGCCGTATTGCTGATGAGTAACCGCCTGCATGACCTCATGCTGCTGATACGCTTTACGCAGGAAAACATGAGGCATGTGGAGCAGATTAACGATGCCACCACCCTGGAGCGCACACGCGCCCTAGCCGAAATCATCCGCCTCAACCCCGGGATTATCGACGATCAGGAAGCACTGCAAGGGCTTTGTAATGATTTGGGCGCCAAGCAACTCTGCATCAGCGATGAAAAAGGAATCATCATCGCCGGCGTACCGGCCTCGCTCAACGGCTATAACCTGGGGCAGCACGAACAAAGCAGACCCTTTCTGAAGTGCATCAAAACACCGGGAACCGAGATTGTGCAGCGCCCACGCAGCAACGGATTCTCGGGACAAGTCTTTCAATACTGCGGAGTAAGCCGCCCGGATGCCCCCGGCATCGTGCAGCTGGGGTTCACCCCGCAGCACGAGTTGATGGTGCGCAACTCCATCACCTTCGATAAACTGGCTCGCAACATCATGGGCAATACAGCCGGTCATATTGTCGCCTTCCGAGACGGGCAGTTTCTCAACCGCGATGAGCTCAACCTGCCCTCCTCCGCCATTCTTTCCATCCCCCTCAATGTCATCGGAGAAATCAACGTAGGCGGCAAAGATTACGCCACCTATGCCATCGAAGAGGACGGCACGCGCCTGGTGGGCTTTATGCCGCTGCGCGAGGTGAACAACATCAGCGCCAAATCCCTCCGCTACCTGCTCTGGAGCAATATCGGCCTCTTTGTGCTGATGTTCATAGCGGTATGGTGGCTGCTGAGACGCTATGTGCTCAAGGGGCTAAACCGCATCAACCACTCCCTGCGACGCATAACCGAGGGTTACACAGAAGAACGCGTGGAGGTAAAAGACACGCCGGAGCTGATACGCCTCTCCACCGGCATCAACGCCATGGTGGAGTCGCTGCAATCCTACGGGGAGCAGAAACGCGAGCGCCTCAACAAAGAGCTACAGCTGGCCAGTGCCATTCAAAACACCATGCTGCCCCATAAGTTCCCGGCGTTTCCGGACCAGACAGCCTTCGATCTGTACGCCACCAGCACCCAAGCGCAGGTGGTGGGTGGCGATTTCTACGATTTCTTCATGCCGGATTCACGTCACCTGTGTTTCCTGCTGGGAGATGTGGCCGATACGGGAATCCCGGCCGCACTTTTCATGATGCGAGCCGTATCCGTCATCCGCGAGCTTGCCAAGAGCGGCGCCACGCCGCAGAAACTCGTCACCAAGGCCAACAAAGAACTCTGCTCCGGCGACAGCGGCATGCGCCTTTCTCTCTTCTACGGGCGGCTCAATCTCTCGACGGGCGACTTACGCTTCGTGAATGCCGGCACGCCACAGGCTCTGCTGCGCCGCCCGGGCAGTGAGTATGAGATGCTGGCCATGAACTCGGGAGCCGTGCTCGGGGTGCATGCCGGAGCATCCTACAACGAATGCCGCATGAAGCTGGAGCCCGGCGACCGCCTGTTCCTCTACACCAACGGCGTCATCAATGCGACGGATGCCGGCCACACCCCCTTCGGCACGGCGCGCCTGCAGGAAGCACTGAGGGTTCACATGGAGTCCGTCAATGATGTTCCCTTGCAGGTACGCACCGCCCTGCAACAATTTACCGGCAACATGGAACAGCAGAGCGACTGCACTATGCTTGCGCTCGAATTCCGTGGCAAATGGCGCAGCCGCCTCGAAATCAATATTTTGGCGAGTGAAGCCGAGCAAGTGCTGCCGCAGTTGCAGGAAAAGCTGGAGTCCGTATTTGCCGCGCCCAGCGACATCAGCGCCATGCAAACGACCGTGCGGCAAATCATGCACGCATTACCGCCCGATACTGCGGTGGAACTGCAACTGCAATGCAATGAGCAGGAAGCCCAACTGAACTTCCACTACAACCAGCCGCACCTCAACCCGCTCGTCAGCCTGCCTCACCTCCCCATCGACCGGGCAACCTACTCCACCGACAGACAGCACAGCAGCACCCTCAAACTCAGCAAGACACTGTTATGAGCCTCTCTCCCGACATAGCGGTCACGCCACCTCCGGCTCCCCCCACGCCACCGGCTCCTCCCACGCCACCGCCTGTTGACACGCAAGAGCCGGTCAACACCGACCGCCGCGACCCGCTGCCCCCGGGTACAGCGGTGGGGGATTACACCATCATCTCCAAGCTCGGGCAAGGCGGATTCGGCATCACCTACCGAGCACGCCACAGCACTCAGGGCTCCATCGTCGTGATTAAGGAGCACATGCCCAGCGAGCTGGCAGCACGCGTACCCGGCACCACCTACGTGTGCAGCAAGACCCCTGAAACGGAGGCACGATTCAAAGCCACCATGGCGGAGTTCATGGAGGAAGTTGTCATCCTGATGGGGCTGGAACACCCGGGCATCGTGCCGATTATCTCAGGCTTCGAAGCCAACGGCACGGCCTACTATGTGATGCCCTATGTCGAAGGCCACGCCCTGGAGATACCGGATACACCCACCCTCGACAAAGCCCGACAGGCCATAGAAGCGCGCAAGATTAAGCAACAGCTGCGCAACCTGCTCTACACGCTGGAGTATTTGGAGCAACACGGCATTGTGCACCGCGACATCAAGCCGGAAAACATCGTCATCAACACAGAAGGGCGTCCCATTCTGCTAGACTTCGGCTCAGCCCGTCAACCCATGGAGGGTAAAGTGTACACCAACATCTTCACGCCGGATTTCTGTTCCCCCGAGCAGAGCACGGCGCGCACCGATGCCCAGATGAGTGCCGCCATCGGCCCTCAGACCGATATCTATGCACTAGGGGCGACGTTCTATTACCTCATCACCCGCCTGCTGCCGCCGCGTGCCGATGTGCGCACCATCGCCTCCCCCGACCCCTACCAGCCGCTGGCCGGGCGAGCCCACCTGGAAGAGCTCTACAGCCGCCACTTCCTGCAGGCAATCGACCGTGCTCTGGAGCTGCAACCCGCTGAGCGCTGGAAAAATGCCGCGGACTGGCGCAACAGCATGGAAAGCGGCATCATACCGCCGCCCTCCCGCTATGTGAAACGCATGCGCATCCTCATGACAATCAGCGTCTTCATCGTGGTGATTTTCGGGTCGCTGAGTGTCTGGGCTCTCCGGGAAAAAGAGCACGCCATGCAGATATACGACAACAGCCTCAATTTCACCGAGGGTATACTCTACGATTTCAATGATGAGTTGTCCGATATTCCCGGCTCGACGGCCCTCCAGAAACAACTGGGCAACAACCTCAAGAATTACCTGAACTCCATGGAAAAACTCCCCATGGCGCAGGATGAAAAACTGCAACGGGCACTCGCCACGGCATGGAAAAACCTGGGGCAGGTCAATACGCAGCAGGGGGAACTGCCGGCAGCCACCGAGGCCTATCGCAATGCCACCAAACTCTTGCAGACGCTGCATGAGGAACACCCCGAAGACCAGCACTACCGCTACGAGCTGGCCAGGGTGTGGCTGCTGCGAGCTGAAGTCGGCCGCCGTCGCAACATGGTATCGCAGGCACGATTGCTCGTGAGCCAGGCGCTCAACATGCTGCGCGCCCTCAGCGACCAATCCCCCGATAACCCGGATTTTAAGTGCGACCTCGGCCTTGCCATGGATTATGCCGCACGCCTGGCCGGTAATTCCGGCAATATCGAGCAGCGCCGCAGAGCCATTGACAGCATGATAGACCTCTACCGAGAACTGGTGGCACAATACAACAGCCACGAGGGAGCACGCGTCGGGCTGGCTCGGGCACTCATCAGCCAAGCGCGTCTGCGTATCGAAAGCGATGACTACGCCCTTGCCACCCAGCTTCTCAATGAGGCGCGTGATATCTATGTTGCCCTGGCAGCCACACAGCCGCACCGCCTTTCCTTCAAAGCCGGGCGCTCTACCGAGGCTTACACGCGCGGCAGTATGTACACAGCCATGCGCAACGGCACCACCAACTCGGAGCTGCACCGCGACATGGATGAAAATGCCATGGCAGCTTTCAAGGAGAGTATTACGCTGGCAGAGGAGCTCGAAGCACTCGACCCGAACAATGCGGAATACCCCTTCCTGCAATGCCGGGCTATGGCCTTCATGGTGGATATCATGCAGCGCCGCGGGCTGAATAACCAAGCGGAAGCCTACTGCAACACCATCATGCAGAAGGTGAACGCCCTGCTGGAAATATCCCCGGGCAATACGGAATATGCCATGATTAAAGCCGGAGCTTGGCGAGGGATGGCGCGCGCTCACGCAGCCACGCCCAAACACAAAGCCCGCGCTGTCCGCGAAATGAAGGAATACCGAGACATGGTACAGGCCATGCTGGAGAAAACACCGGCCAATCCGACCCTCAAGAACATGTATGCGGATGCTTTGGTGGAATCCGCCACTCTGGCCACAGAGTTCGGGCAGCAGAAAGACGCCATCGTTTGGCTGGAGCAGGCCATCGTGCTCATGAGCGACATGATTCGCAAGGAAGGAGACAATACGGTCATCAGACAGCGTGTCGAGCAGGCTCAACAACAACTTGATGCGCTTAAAGCGGAATAAACTGCTTGCCGCGTCAAACGATATCTGATATACTAACCGCCATCATGGGAGCACTGGCACATCGCTTGAGACTCGGCTGGAAAGGCATGCGCACCTATCTGGCACAGGGGATGATTGATCCCCTGCCCGCACGCCACGCCATCAGTAGTTACAACCTCGCCAAAGCCGGCAAAGACACCAAGGCCGCTCTGGATGTTGCACTCGTGGGGCTCCCCCAGGGCATGGCGTTCGCCGCCATGGCGGGGCTGGACAGTATTTACGGCATCATGGCGGCTACGGTCGGCACGTTCATCGCGCCGCTTTTCACCCGTTGCAGTCTGACGGTCAGCGGCCCGAGCAATGCCACCGCCTTCATGTTGGCCAGCTTCTTCCTGGCCTCCTCACCGGCCATCCAAAGCCAGCCCGCCGTCTTTGTGCCGCTCATCGTCTTCCTGGCCGGTCTGGTCTGCGTTGTCGGCGCCTTTGTAAAAGCCACCGAGATGCTCCAATTCGTCAGCCGCAGTGTGCTGGTGGGTTACATTACCGGTGCTGCCACGCTCATTATTGCCTCTCAATTACGCTATGTGCTGGGTATTAATGATGTGAATGCCGGCAGCTCCTTCTTCACCATGAGCGCGGCCATACTGGAGAATCTGGATAAGGTACAGTGGCAGCCCATTGTGCTGGGGGTGCTCTCTTTCCTCATGTTCATACCGCTCAAGAAGCACTTTAAGTTTCTGCCGACCTTTGCGGTCATTCTGCTCACCATGAGCATCCTCAACTGGATACTCTGCCAGCCCTGGGCAGGTGGATATTTTACAGATGTGCGCATGCTGAGAGACTTCACGATGAGCGACCTCACCTGCACCCCGCCTGCCGTATGGGAGGTACCGGGACACCTGGCCGAGATATTCCCCGTTGTCATCGGTATCGCGTTCCTTTCCACGCTGGAACAGACGGTCATGAGCAAAACCATCTCGGCCAAGACCGGCGAGCCGGTCAACCTCAACCAGGACACCTTTGCGGTAGGCATGGCCAACATCGGCTCGGCTTTCACCACCTCGCTGCCCTGCTCAGCCTCGCTCACGCGCTCCATGCTCAACTACACCGCCGGTGCCGCCACTCGTTTCTCCGGTGTTATCTGCGGCCTGCTTTGCCTAGGTATCACCTTCGTGCTGGCCAGTTTCCCCATCATTTCATGCATTCCCCACAGCGTGCTGGCGGCTCTGGTACTGGCCAATGCCGTTTCGCTCTACGACCGCAAGCTGCTGCGTATCTGCTTCCGCTCCACGCGAGGGGATGCAGTGGTTCTGCTCATTACCTTTGTTGCCGCCCTGCTTCTGCCGCTGCATGTGGCCATCTTCGTGGGCGTCATCATCTCCGTGTCGCTCTTCCTGCGCAAAGCCGCCAAGCCCGAGCTGGTGGAATACACATTCGACAACGAAGGCACCCTGCTGGAGGTCAACAGCAACACGGCTCGCCTCCCCCAAATCTCCATCGTGCACGTGGAGGGTGACCTCTTCTTCGGCGCTGCCGACCTCTTCCGCAAGCAAGTCTCCCGCATAGCCGAAGACCCCACCCTGGCCGTCATCGTGCTGCGTATGCGCAATGCCCGCAACCTGGATGCCACGTCCGTCTGCGCGCTGGAGGAACTCATCAAGTTCACCCGCGAAAAGAAGCGCCACCTCATCGTCTCCGGTGCCGGACGCGAGGTCTACCGCATCCTGAAAAAGAGCGGTGTGCTGAATGTCTTGCAGGAGAACTGCGACCGCAGCAAGGGTGAGAGCAACATCTTCATCTTTGAGCCCCGCAACCCCAACATCTCAACGCGTAAGGCTCTCATGCGCGCTCAGAAGTTGCTCGGCACCAAGAACGCCGACATCTCCATCTACACCACCGAGCAACACACACCCGCCTGAGCATGGAAGAGAAGCAGTACAGCGACTTCTCTCAGGCGCTGGTGGAGTGGTTCACCGCCCACGGACGCGACTACCCGTGGCGGCGCACGACGGAACCCTGGGCCATTCTGGTGAGCGAAATCATGCTGCAACAGACCACCATCGCCACCGTGCTGGGGCGCTACGAAGCATGGCTGCGGCAATTCCCCACCCCGGCAGCCCTGGCGGCGGCGGATGAACAGACGGCTTTGCGCTCATGGGAAGGCCTGGGCTATTACCGCCGCGTGCGTGCGCTGCGTGCGGCAGCCATTGCCATCTGCGAACGACACGGCGGCGTATTCCCCACCGCCGAGGCCGACATACGCGCACTGCCCGGCATTGGCGACTACACCGTGGGGGCTGTGCTCAGTTTTGCCTACAACCGCCCCGCCCCTCTGGTGGATGCCAACGTCAGCCGCGTGTTTGCGCGCGTGTTCAACGACCCCACCCCGGTGGACAGCCCCGCCGGCCGCAAACGCCACTGGCAGCTGGCGGCTCAGCTGGTGCACCCCACCAACCCACGCGCCTACAACTCAGCACTGATGGAGCTGGGGCAGACCCTCTGCACAACAGGCACCCCCACCTGCCTGCTCTGCCCGGTACGCACATTCTGCACCGCCAAGGCTCCCGAAGCCCTGCCCGTCAAGCTTCCCAAAAAAGAAACAACAACCCTCGAACACTGGGATATCTGGCACCTCACCCCCGCCGGCCTGCTCATGCAGCAGCAACCCGACGGTAAACGCCACGAGGGCATGTTCCGCCTCCCTCGCCGCGAACAACACGAAATCGCGCAGCTTCCCCACCTTTGCGACCAGAAGTACAGCGTCACTCGCTACAAGGTCACTCGCCACCTCCATCGCGACGACTCCGCCGCCCCACGCCCGGGCGAATGTTATATTCCTCTCACACAGCTGGCGGCCACCCCCATGGCCAGCCCCGACCGCAAACTCGTCTCTCGCTTCTGCAAGTTGGCAGATTAACCGCTCACAACTCGTTTTAATTTCGTCATTGCGCGTTTTTAGCCTTGCACTGCGGTGCAATAAGGTGTATCATTGCCGCGCAGAGTCGTAGACTCTGAAAGCATTTTCCGAAATTTCCAACCAAATAACAACAACGAATATGGCTAAACTCACAGTACGTGACCTCGACGTTGCCGGTAAGGAAGTCCTCATGCGCGTGGACTTCAACGTTCCCATGAAAGATGGTGCCATCACCAACGATGCCCGCATCGTGGCTGCACTGCCCACCATCAAGTACCTGCTCGAGAAGGGCGCCCGCCTGGTGCTCTGCTCTCACCTGGGTCGCCCCGAGGGTACCGGCTACCAGGCCGAGTTCTCCCTGAAGGCCGCCGCTGAGTGCCTGTCCGGTCACCTGGGCAAGCCCGTTTCCTTCGTTCCCGAGACCATCGGCGAGGCTGCTACAGCCGCTCGCGCTGCTCTGCAGGACGGCGATGTGATGCTGCTGGACAACGTTCGCTTCGACAAGAAGGAAAAGAAGAACGACCCCGAGTTTGCCAAGGCTCTGCTGGGTAACGCCACTCTGTACGTGAACGACGCTTTCGGTTCCGCTCACCGCGCACACGCCTCCACTGAGGGTGTGACCCACTTTGCTGAGAAGTCCGCCATGGGCTTCCTCATCGAGCACGAGCTGGAGTACCTGGAGGGCAAGCTTGAGACCCCCGAGCAGCCTTTCGTGGTCATCATGGGCGGTGCTAAGGTTTCCGACAAGATTCAGGTGCTCTCCAAGCTGATGGAGAAGAGCCAGACCTTCATCATCGGCGGTGCCATGGCCAACACCTTCCTGG
>JAUNRE010000056.1 GCA_030535795.1 Akkermansia sp. | reverse complement strand
TATTTATTCTGTAACAGGGGTTACGCGAGCTGTCGCTCGCTCACCCCTGCCTATGTGCTGTCACCCCGCCTTGCGGGGCTTTCGAATTTGGCCCCGCGGCGCCGAACTTTCACTTGTCTATCGTAATTTGTAACTTGTCTATCCAACGTGGGGGTGCTGTCGTTTCAGCGCGTGGCAGCCGTGCGCATGTTGTGCAGAATGCCGTCTGCCATGTTGCGCACCGTTTCTTCCAAGATATTGCTCAGGTGGCTGCCGGCGCGATAATCCGCCGGGGCAAAGAAATCTACCCTGTGCTGGTCGTTTTTGAGGTTGTAACCGGTGCGGAAGCTCTTACGCGTCGGGTCGTTCGGGTCATAGACGGCTACGCTGGTGCCGCCTTGCTGGCGCATGACGGTAAAGCAGGGGATATCCGTCGGGCCATCGCCCAGATATATCATGTGGCGGAACGGTATGGGGCGCAAATCCGCATCCATGTGGTCGTTCACATCTTCCGTGTAGCGAATCATGCCTTTGTTAATGCGGAAGAGGAACTGGGTCTTGGTGGTGTGGGAGATAACGCGTTTTGGGAAGCTGATACAGCCGTTGTGCTCGCTGAACTCGCAGGCAAATACCTCTTTGAGGTAGGGGCGGATGACGGAGCCGTCGATGAGGGCTTTGATACCGCTGGAGATGATGTAGAACTCCACGTGGATGCCGGCGTAGCGTTGTTCGGAGGTGAGGGCGCGTTGCTCGAAGTCTCTGAAAAACTCGGGCAGCCCCTGGTAGAAAGTGAGCTTTTCGCCCAGCTTGCGCAGCGCTTCATTGCTCACGCCGTCAATGCTAAGCGTGTCGAGCAATTCCTTCAGGTAGCTCAGCTCGCCGTCCCAGCCTTCTTCCTCACTGCGGCTGTTGCATTTGCGCCAGAACAGCTCGGCATCGATGCCGAACTCGGGGAAGATGGTATCCTCCTGCATGTTGTGAGGACTCAGCGTCTTGTCGAAGTCGAAGACGAGCGCAATCGTGTTTTGCGGTACGGGCATGGCAGGAGGCAGGCGGCGTCAGATGAGCTCTTTGAGGCGGTTGACGGTAATGCCGGGCACGGTGATGGTGCTGCCGTCGGCTCGGCGCAGGATGGGCGAGCCATCGGCCTCCACACCCATGAAGAAGCCGCGGTAGCGCTCCGTATCGGTGATGGCGACGACGGGGCGGGATGAACCCCAGGCCGCTTGGAGCTGCTCGTGCATGGCATCCAGCCCGTGGGCAATGAAGAGGTTGAAGGTGTCAGCCAGAGCATCGGCCAGGATGCCGCGCAGCTTGCTGACCGCCGGGCAGGCATAGAGGAGGTCGGCTAGGCGTGCGGGGGTGTCGGTCGTGGCAGCGGCAATGCTCTCGATATCGTTGAACATGTTGATGCCGATGCCTATGGAGGCCATACCCGCAGAGGGGCGCTCCACCAGAATGCCGGCCAGTTTATCGCGGCCTACCAGTACGTCATTGGGCCAGCGCAGACGCAGACCTTTGATGTTGTATGGTTTGAGCGCTTTAATGATAGCCACGCCGGCCACGAGCGGCAGCAGCCCCCAGTGGCGGCCGGAGCGGGGGTCGAGCGGCAAATTGTAGGTAGCCCACAGGCCGCCGGGCTCTCCGAACCAGCTACGGTTGAAACGTCCGCGTCCTTTCAGCTGGCGCTCGGCGCTTACGATGGTCCACGGTTGTTCCTTGCGGGCTACATTAAAAGTCGACTCGCAAACATCCAACTCCACTATTTTCCATTGCGTGCTCACGAGTTTCATTCTAGCGCACTCCGGGCGCGGCGTCCATCAAATAATGAGCTCTCTGCGCAAAAATGACATTTTTCTTGTGCTTTTCGGCGTTTCGGGGTAGGATGACGGGCATGCTGAGTAGTGTTCGCATGACGAATATGGCCGATTTGAGAGCCTGTGGCTTGTGGCAGGAGTATGAGGCGGCTTTCCCGCGCGAGGAGCGCCGCTCTGCCGTGCAGCAGGCTCGTGCCATGGCGGCGGAAGAAGCTTTTCACTGCCTGTGTCTCAGGGATGAGGAGGGGGTGGCCGGGCTGCTGTTTTACTGGCAGATGCCGCACGGGGTGTTTGTGGAGCACCTGGCTATCTGCGCCGCGCGGCGGGGGCAGGGGCTTGGACACCATGCTTTGCGGCTGTTGCAGCAACAGGGGCTGCCCGTTGTTCTGGAGATTGAGCCGCCGAATACGGAGCCGCGCCGCAGGCGATTGCGCTTTTATGAGTCCGCCGGATTTGCCGTGCTGCCGTACCCGCATGTGCAGCCTGCCTACCATGCCGATACGCAGCCGGTGCCGTTGGTGCTGCTGAGCTGCCCTGGGGATATCTCTGCGGATGATGTGCTGCGTTTTGAGGCCTTTCAACGCGATGTGGTGATGCTTTATGCTGACTGATATTGAGCGGTTAGTCGACTTGCTGTGTCCTGCTCTGTATGGCGGAAATATGGCAAGGAATTCGGCAGTCGTCCGGGCGTTTGCTGGCGTACATGTGGCGGTATCTGGGCACGGTGGCTGCACTGGGGCTGATGCTGGGAGTGATGGGCATGGGGCTCTACCATGTATTTCATCCGGGCGATGATGAGCCGGCGATACGTTGTTTTACGGGGCTATGCAATCCGGCAGAGGCTCTGCCGCCCTCCGGCCTGGGGGAGATACCTCGCCTGAGTGGTGATGCTGCTGAAACTCCCCATATTCGCTTTGAATACGCGCCCGACAGCGGGCGCCTGCTGCGCGTGGTGCATGTGGATGCTCGGGGGCATCTCTCGCCCATGCCGGGTAGCTCGGTAGCAGAGCAACGCTTGGAGTACGATGCCGACGGGCGGTTGACGGCGCGGCGGAATCGCGATGCCCATGGTCGCCCGGCGGCTGATTCCTCCGGTGTAGCGAGCCGTGAGTTCCGCTACAATGCGGAGGGGCTGCTGACGGGGCGTATTCTGCGCGATGCCGCCGGGCGTAAGGTGGTGCCGCGTATGCCGGGGTATGCCGAGGAGCGTATCAAACGTGATGTTCTGGGGCGTCCGCTGGTGGTGGAATACCTTGATGGCTCCGGTAAACCCATTACCAACGCTCTCGGGGAGTCTGTGGTGCGCTACACCTACAACGATAAGCAGCATGAAACGACTCGCGCCAACTATGTGAACGGGCAACTTGCCGATAATGCTCAGGGGGTGGCTACGGAGTTGGAGCGTCGCTCGGCCGACGGGCACACTTACCATACTTCGTGGCTGAATGCTGCCGGGCAGGCGGTGCATAGCCTCGCGCACGAGGCGGATGCTATTCTGGAAGAACATCGCCCGGCGGAAAAAATGCGGCGTTTCCGCCGTTGCCGTGCCGATGGCGGACTGGTGGATAGCGGGCGCATCTGGGCGGAGCATATCGTGCGCAATACACCTACCGGGGCGGTGGAGTGGGAGTGTTTCAACGGCTCAGACGGCTTGCCGTGTCTTAACCCCTCCTGCGGCTACGCTGAGCGCGTATGTGAATATGCCGATGATGGTTCCTTGCAGCGTGAGTACTTCTGGGATGCCGCCGGTAATCCTTCCCCTTGCTACGAAAAACGTCACTCCTCCTCCCACGTCATTTCGCTGCATACCGACGGCTCCACCGAGCTGCGCTCCAAATCTCCGTGATTTTGGCGGCTTCTCCGATAATTTTCGGCTTGACAAAAGAATGCGCAGCGTGTATAGTCCCGCGCGCATGGCAACGGATATCCGCTTCAAACGTAATTTTTCGATTATCGCTCACATCGACCACGGTAAGACGACCCTCTCGGATCGTCTGCTGGAGTTTACCAACACCATCGGCGAGCGCGATAAGCAGGATCAGCTGCTCGACGCTATGGATTTGGAGCGCGAGAAGGGCATTACCATTAAATCTCACCCCGTGACCATGCGCTACAAGGCCAAGGATGGTAACACCTACGAGCTGAATCTGCTCGATACCCCCGGCCACGTTGACTTTTCCTACGAGGTGAGCCGCTCTCTGGCTGCATGCGATGGCGCGGTGCTGATTGTGGATGCCGCTCAGGGGGTGGAGGCTCAGACCCTGGCCAACATGCACCTCGCCCTCGACCAGCACCTCGAAATCGTGCCCGTTGTCAACAAGATTGACCTGCCCAGCGCTAACCTGCCCAAAGTTTACAAGCAGTTGGAAGACGTGGTGTGCATTCCGCATGAGGAGGCGATTCTCTGCTCTGCCAAGGCCGGTATCGGCATTGAGGATGTGCTGGAGGCTATCGTGACCCGCGTGCCGCACCCGCAGCCGGCAGAGGATGATAAGCTGCGCGCTCTGGTGTTCGACTCCGTATACGATTCCTACCGTGGCGTGGTATCCTATGTGCGCATGGTGAGCGGCACCGTTTCCCGCGGGATGAAGGTCAAGCTTTTTGCCACCGAGGAGACTTATGAAGTGAAGGAGGTGGGTATTTTCACCCCCAAGATGCAGGCAACAGATCAACTGGAGACGGGCGATGTGGGCTACATCATTGCCAACATGAAATCCGCTGCTGATGTGAAGATTGGCGATACCTACACCAACCTGGCTAATCCCTGCGCAGAACCGCTCCCCGGTTTCAAGGAGATTCGCCCCATGGTGTTCTCGGGTATTTACCCGGTGGATTCTTCGGATTACGAGGCGCTGAAGGCCGCCATGGCCAAGCTGCAGATTAACGATGCCGCCTTCACCTACATGGGTGAGAGCTCCGTGGCGCTCGGTTTCGGTTTCCGCTGCGGTTTCCTCGGCCTGCTGCACATGGAAATTATCCAGGAGCGCCTGCGCCGTGAGTTCAACATGGATGTTATCTCCACCTATCCCTCGGTGATTTACGAGGTGACTAAGACCGACGGCACAGAGGTGCTGGTGGATAACCCCAGCATTCTGCCTGACCCGCAGGAGATTCAGGAGATTCGCGAACCCATTGTCAAGGTGTTCGTGATGATTCCCGCCGATTACATCGGCGATATCATGCGTATCGTCATGGAGAAGCGAGGCGAGGTGGTGCACACCGAGACGATTGATGATACGCGCGTGATGCTCACCTGCCGCATCCCTATGGCGGAAATCCTGGTGGACTTTAACGATAAGCTCAAATCCACCACTCGCGGTTATGGTTCCATGGATTATGAGTACGACGGCTACCAGGCCGCCAAGCTTGTGAAGATGGATATGATGATTGCCGGTGAGCCGGTGGATGCTTTCTCGATGATTGTACACCGCGAGCGCGCGGAGGCTCAGGGGCGCGAGATTGCGCTCAAGCTCAAGGATGTGATACCAAGACAGCTTTTCACTGTGGCGATTCAGGCCTGCATCGGCGGTAAGATTATCGCCCGCGAGAGTATCTCGGCTATGCGTAAGAACGTGACCGCCAAATGCTATGGCGGTGACGTGACCCGTAAGCGCAAGCTGCTCGAAAAGCAGAAGGAAGGTAAGAAACGCATGAAATCCATCGGCCGTGTGAACATTCCGCAGGAGGCCTTCATCAATGTGCTCAAGACCGGCGATTAATTGCTCTTCCTTGTTGTTCGTTCATATGTGTTGGCGCGCCGGGAAGTATATGACCTGTTTTGGCAGCTCAATTGGTGTTTGAAATGAGATAACCTGCAACCTCCGAAGTCGCTGAACTCCTTTCATTTTTTAGGAAATTATTTCGGCGCATAGATTTTTTTCTTTACAGGGAACGTTGTATGTGTTAGTTTGATGGGGCGGAGAGGGGAGACTCTCTGAAAACTCATACCATAAAATCACCATGAAAAAGTACGCATTAGCTGCACTGCTGTTGGGTTCTGTAACGGCCGGGTTTACTTCCTGTGAGACTCTGACGATGGCCGGTCTGAATCCTTTCGAGGAAAAGATGACTGTGATGGCCACTTGTGTGTCTGCTCCTGCTCCTCAGTTCTACGAGGGCGGCGATTCCATCAGCTTCGGTAAGGGGCGTGGTCGCACCACGCTGACAACTAAACCTTCCTGGTCTCAGAATATCACGGTTCGCACCAAGCAGGGACGTCTCTGCTCCGGCACCATCACCCTGAGCACTCCCTACGATCGAGTGTACAAGGGTCAGCGTGAACTCGCTGTTATCGGCGTGATGAGCGGCAAGCTCTACACCTTCGGCGGTCGTTAAGATTCCGAACTCAACAATTTAGTCGTTTCCCGGCTGCATGTCCTCCTCGTTGGATGTGCAGCCGTTTTTTTTGGTGCTCCGTCATAACATTTGCAATTGTTCCGGTGCTTTTTTATTGGATGACAATGTTTTTAATTTTTAATTATAGCAACGCGTGTTTAATGTGCTTTTATAGCTTCATGTGATATGCCGAGCTCTTTTTATCTGTATACAGCCTGTTGATTTCTGTTAATCGATAATTTTATATTGATAACACACTAAAGTGCAAGGAATAATATGATGTTAATTTTTTGCATTTTTTCGTTTTTTTATCTTTACAGAGTGTGGGTAAAATGTTATCTTTTCGTGCGTACGGGGCAACCCGTGGGCTTAACATATAATATCAATCATGAAAAAGTACGCATTGGCAGCCCTCCTGATGGGCAGCATGACTGTTGGTTTTACGTCCTGTGAGACTCTCACTGGCATGGGTATCAATCCCTTTGAGGAGAAGCAGACGGTAATGGCTACCTGTGTGGCCGCTCCTGCTCCCCACTACCATGAGGGTGGTGATTCTTTCACTGTTGGTGGTGGTAGTGCTAAAACTCGCGTTGAGACGAAGCCCTTCTGGTCTCAGGAGGTGACCGTTCGCACGAAGGCCGGTCGTCTTTGCTCCGGCTCTCTGATTGTTGCCGGTCCGTGGGATCGCGTGCGTAAGGGGCAGCGTGAGCTCGCCGTTATCGGCGTTAACAGCGGCAAGCTGTGGAGCTTCGGTGGCCGCAAGGCTCAGGTTGTGAACCTTGGCAACCTGCTTCCTATTGGCGGTCTTCTGTAAGAAAACCTGTATCTTTTGACTCATGCCGCATACTTCTGCCGGGGTATGCGGCATTTATTTTGCAAAAAGCACTTGCATGTCGGCATCAAGCGTGCCTTGCGGCACACCAGGCGATGGCTGCGCGGCTGAGGTCGTCCGCTTGGATGGGGATGAAGTGCAATGGAGGCAGCGCGCCGCGCAGTTTGGTATCGGCGTTGTAGCGAATACGCTCCGTGAGGCGCGAGGACCATGCCGGCCCGCAGACATTGAGTTGCAGAGGAGCCAGGGTGCAGATGATGACGGCGATGAGAGTGGCCACAACCTCGGCCACTTGGTTGCGGTCGGTGTAGTTCAGCGTGCTCCAGTCTGCCACCACAGGGAGGAGGTGCAGGGGGCCACTCTCCTGCATGCCTGCGGCGGCGGAAAGGACGCAGGTGGGAGCGAGCCCCTCCTGCAAGCAGAGTGTGGCAGTGCCGCTCGGGGAGTCCCATGCCAGCAGGGCGGCGGGTGAGGGCGTGTGAATTGCACAGTGATAGCGCTGTTGCAGATGCGCGGCAAGAGTATCGGGCAAGGGAAAATCAGCGGCGATGATGGTGATGCTGCGCAGGCGCTGACGCCGTAGTGCGATATCCAGCAGGCCATCGAGACTTTCTGCTTCGAGGTAGGCAAAGCGTCCAGTCAGAGTCTTTTTTTCAATACCATGTAAATCCAGCAGCCGCAGATGCACCGACAAGAGGGTACCCTCGCGCCGGAGCTCCACCAACACATGGCAGGCATATCCCGTGTGGTAGCGGTATAGCTGCACCGGGCGCCCCCCGCCGGAGGGCACATCCCCCGCAGCCTGTAGCTCTCCCGTGCGACACAGTGCCGCAACGGCTTTGCCCACCGTTACCTCGCTCAGTCCCGTGGCTGCAGCCAACTGCGGGCGCGTGGCTTCCCCTCGCTCGTGCATGGCTTGCAGAATAAGCTGTTTGGCGCGTGACATAATGGCAACTTTCTAAATGAAGTTAAGAAAGTATAAGATGATTTTGAGTGAAAGGCAAGTCTAAAATGCTATATTTTGTTTATAAGTGTCTTGTGAGGATGAAACATTAGTCGGATTGGCGGCTGATACAGCCGCCTGCGGAGGCAAAAGCTCGACAGGAGCCGAAATATCTGCTAGCATGGTGTCAACCAAACAAGAAGCACTCACAAACCATGAAATACATCTTTGTTACAGGCGGCGTAGTATCCTCTCTGGGTAAAGGACTTGCAGCGGCATCGATTGGCACATTGCTTGAGCACTGCGGGCTGGAGGTAACCATGCAGAAGTTTGACCCGTATCTGAACATCGACCCGGGCACCATGAGCCCCTACCAGCATGGTGAGGTGTATGTGCTCAATGACGGCGCTGAGACCGACCTGGATCTCGGCCACTACGAGCGATTCATCCACTGTCAGTTGTCTCGCCTGAACAACCTGACCAGCGGCAAGGTATTCGAGCATGTGCTGGAGAAAGAGCGCCGCGGCGACTACCTGGGCAAGACAGTGCAGTACATTCCGCATGTCACGGACGAGATTAAGCAGCGTCTCTATGACCTGACGGAGGCTAACAAAGAGTGCGATGTCATCATCACCGAAATCGGCGGCACCGTGGGCGATATTGAAGGGTATCTGTTCCTGGAGGCTCTGCGTCAGTTTGCGCTTGAGGTAGGGCGCCACAACTGCTGCTTCATCCATGTGACACTGCTGCCATACATCAAGGCTGCGGGTGAGACCAAGACCAAGCCCACACAGCAGAGTGTTGCCAAGCTGCGCGAGATTGGTATTCAGCCCGATATCATTGTGTGCCGCACCGAGATGGACAACCTCACGGAGGAAGAGAAGCGCAAGATTGGTATGTTCTGCAACGTGCCCCCGCGCAATGTCGTGGCTTTCTGCGATGTGAAGCACAGCATCTACGAGTGCCCGTTGGATTTGGGGCGCGACCGAGTGGATCGCATCGTGACCGAGGTGTTGGGCATCACCGTTCCCAAACCCAAGATGGACGAGTGGCAGAAGTTTGTGGGCCGCGTGATTCACCCCTCGCACAGTGTGCGCATTGCCGTGGTGGGCAAGTACATTTCCTTGCAGGATGCCTACAAGTCCATTTATGAGAGCTTTACCCATGCCGGTGCTGCTAATGACTGCCGCGTGGATATCGTGCGTGTGGATGCCGAGGCGCTGGAGAGCAGCAATTGCGAAACACTTATCGGCGAAGTGGACGGCATTCTGGTGCCGGGCGGCTTCGGCGAGCGCGGTGTGGAAGGCAAGATTATGGCCGTGCAGTATGCCCGCGAGAAGGGAATTCCTTTCTTCGGTATCTGCCTGGGCATGCAGGTGGCCGTTATCGAGTTTGCTCGCAACGTGTTGGGCATGAAGGATGCCAACTCCACCGAGTTCGATAAGCAGACGGCTCACCCCGTCATCTGCTTGCAGGAGGAGCAGAAGACAATCACCAACATGGGCGCCACGATGCGTCTGGGCGCTTACCCCGCGCACATCCAGCCCGGCAGCCTGTGCAGCAAGCTCTACGGAGGCGCTGAGATTATCTCCGAGCGCCACCGCCACCGCTATGAGTTCAACGCCGATTTCCGTGAGGCCTGCGAGAAGGCCGGCATGAACATTTCGGCTGTGAATGATGAGCACGGGCTTGTGGAAGTGGTGGAGCTGCCGTCTCACCCCTACTTCATTGCCTGCCAGTATCACCCCGAGTTCCAGAGCCGCCCGACGGCTCCGCACCCGCTCTTCAACGGGCTGGTGGCCGCAGCATTGGAGAAAAAGCAAGGCTGAACCTGAACAATGGCTCCAAACGGCGGTCGGGTGTTTCGCCCCGGACCGCCGGAGCTTTTTTTGCGCTTGATATATGATTGACATTCTGGTAGTACTGGCGTATTTCTGTGCTATTTTCGGCATCGGGCTTTATGTGGGCCGGAAGCAGGAGAGCCTGGAGAGCTACGCCCTGGGCAATCGCAACTTGCCCTGGTGGGCGATTCTTGCATCGATTCTGGCGGCCGAAATCAGCGCCGCCACTTTCCTGGGAGCTCCCGGCGAGGGCTTTGCCCTGCGCAACTTCACCTACGCCCAGCTGGCTATCGGTACGATATTGGGGCGTATCATTGTGGGGCGTTTGTTCCTGCAGCCTTACTATCGTTACAATGTTGTCTCCATATACGAGTATCTGGAAAAGCGCTTCGGCCTGAGCACGCGCCGCTGGGCGAGTATCACTTTCCTTATCAGCCGCGTGCTGGCAAGCGGTACACGCTTATTCTTTGCCGGTATTCTGCTGGTGATTGCCTACATGATGATTACCGGGCAGGACAGCGCCGGGCAGATGGAAACGGTCGTCATATACATTGCGGCTCTCACTTTCATCACCATCGCCACGGCTGTGTATACCACCTTGGGCGGGCTGAAAGCCGTGGTGTGGACGGATGTGTTGCAGGCTTCCATTCTGGCTATCTCGCTCATTACCACCATTTGTGTTTTGCTCTTCAGCATCAAAGCAGGGGGGAGCTGGGGCGCTGCCTGGGACAGCATTTGCTATCACTTGGGTAACAAGGATTACAACCCCTGTGAAATCCAGAATCTGAAGCCCTGGGCATTCTTCGATTCCGGTATCACCGGGCAGGGGCTTCTGGCCGACATCAAGAATATCCTCGGCAGCGAATATACCCTCTGGTCGGCGGTGCTGGGCTCCACCTTCATCACCATGGCTACCCATGGTACGGACCAGGATATGGTGCAGCGTATGCTGGCCGCGCCGGACAGCAAGAAGGGCGCTCGCGCGGTGATTCTCTCAGGGCTCATGGACATGCCCATCGTGCTGGTGTTTATCTCCTGCGGTATGCTTCTTTTTGTATACTTTGCTCAGCAGGGTATTACACCGCCTGAGAAACAGATTGAAATTTTCCCCTGGTTTATCATACACTGTCTGCCCGTAGGGGTTCGCGGCCTGCTGGTGGCGGCTCTGCTGGCTACGGCCATGGGCTCGCTTTCCACTGCGCTCAATGCTTTAGCGACCACCGCTACTCGAGACTGGTATGTGGACGTATTCCGCCCGACAGCCGGCCAGCAGGAGCAGCTGGTTGCCGTGCGTTGGCTCACTGTTTTCTTTGCCGTATTGCTCATTGTGGTGGGAGCCGGTACTGCCTGGCTGACGGTGATGGATCCCACGGTGCGCATCCTGCCCATTGCTCTGGGTATCTTCGGCTATACGTATGGCTCGCTGCTGGGCGTGTTCTTGCTGGGTATGCTGACACGCGGCCGCGGCAACGACCGCGGTAACATGCTGGCCATGCTTGCCGGTTTTGTGGCTGTGGTGGCGCTGGAGATACTGACGCGCTGCGAGCTCGTTACACCCATCGCTTTCCCCTGGCGCGTGACGATTGGTACGTTGGTTACCTTTGGTGTCGGGGCATGCTTCCGCACGCCGCTCGACTGCATCCGCCGCGCTTGTGACCGCGAGTGACACATTTCCTCCATTTTAAGATGGACAAGGGGGGCTTGAGCCTATATAATGAGCCCGGATATGCTGACACGTTGTTTCAGAGCAGAGGAAAGCCGCGCGCGTTACTGGACGCAGCAGGCGGTGGAGCTTTGCTCTGAGATTGAGGATGAGTCACTTAATGAGCTGATTCCCCAGCTTGAGGAAGCTCAGCGCGTGTTGGATCGCGACCGCCGTATCATCGTCATCGGCGGTGATAAATGCGGCAAGTCTTCGTTGTTGGCTGCCGTGGCCGGGTATCCGCTCATTGCCACGGTGCCGCTGGAGGAGGATTATGTGTGCTGGCGCTACCGCTCGCAGGACGGCGATGTGACGGCCTCGAAGTTCATACCGCTGGAGAATCTGGAAGGGTTGGAGTTGGTGGATACTCGCTCCTGCGCCGATGAAGCTGTGGCCGCAACCGTGCGTCGCCTCATCAAAGGGGCGGATGTTGTGATAGCCGTGGCAGACGGTCGCTCGCCGGAGGCCTCGCCTGTGTGGGCATTGCTGGCCGAGCTACCGGAAAAGCAGCGCAGTGCCTGCCTGGTGGCCGTTACCTTTACGGACCGCCTAGTGGCGGATGCCGCACTTGCGCTCAAGGAAAGCCTGCGAGAGTTCTGCCGCGAGCGGGTAGGGGTGCCGCTGCCGCTCTACTTTGTGAGCCCCGACAAGGGGAGCGAGGCCAATGAAACATTTACCCTGCGTGTGCAGGAAGCTCTGGCCGAACCCTGCGGCGTGCGCACTGCTATACGGCATCTGGTGGAGTGCGGTAAGGAAATCGTGCGCAAACAGGGATCTGTGCTCGGCGCTCGTGACCGCGTGGCTCGTACGGACAGCGGGTTCCTGGCCGGCATTGAGCAGGAAATTGATTACTTCCTGGTGCGCCAGCGCGATAGCCTGAAAGGCTGCGTGGAGAATTATGCCGAGGCCGGCATGCGCGCCGTGCCCACCACTGTGTCAAAACTGTGCAAGACGCTTGGGTGGTTCCTCTCGCCCGTGACGCTGCTGCGCATGGAGCTGCTGGGCACCGGCACCGAAAAGTTTTACTACCGCACCTTGCGCCATGAAATTCTTACCCAGCAGGAGGCCAGCGATACCAACTTCGTGTTGTCCTGCATGCGCCACTGGCAGAGCGTGCGCCCGCGCATGAAAAAAACGCTCGAGTGCGAAATCGGTGAGTTCCCCGAGGCGGCGCTTGCGGGGGATTTGCGCGAACTGCGCGTGCGCATGGGGCGTGAGCTTTACAAGCCATTCCGCGAGATGAAGCTGCGCACGGCGTACAACAAGGTGTTCGGCACGCATGTAGGCTGGATGGCCGTGGGGATTCTGCTGATTTGCTTCTTCCTGTTTATTGCCGGCGTGCTGGGGGTGCTCGGGCTGGATTTCTTTGCCTTAGCTTCCGTGGCGGCTGCGGCTTTGGTATGGGTGCTGGGGAGTGTGGCTCACCTGCTGGCCGTGCGCGATATGCGCCGCGAGGTGGTTGTGCTGTCGCTTTCGCTGCATGATTTGCTGCGCAACACCGTTGGAGAGGCTGTCGAAGCCCTGCTGGTATCGCGCGTGGCTGCCTACAGACGCCTCTACACCGCTCCCCGAGAAAAAGTCGCTCGCCACGAGGCCAGCCTACTCCCCCTCCAGCAACGGCAGAAGGAAATCAATATGCAGCTCAATGCCGCCGCACCCCGTATCTGATGCGTCGAAACGCATGGAATTGAGAATCTACGGACATTGCTGTCCCATAAGCAGTCATAGAGTAGAGATGTGAATGGAGCGAAACGTACATTGGGACGCCTCGGTTTTCCGTCATCTCGCCAAGGCGGGGCTCTGTTCATTTTTACCGTTCAACCCCGGGCTTCACTCGCTCTTCTGCCACCCTTGCGTCGCCGAACTTCCTATTCGTCCCTCGTAACTTTGGCCTCGTACTTTCAGCGCCCTCTATCTTCAGGGAAATTGCGGTAGCCGATGGGCAGGGGGGAATGGCGGTCGAGCAGGACTCGGTCGTAGCGGCGGGTGGGGGGCTTCATGTTGCCGATGGTCGGCACCCCGGTGAAGAAGTATTGCAGGTAATAGGTGCCGGTGTAGCCGAGCTTGTTGGCCTCGCGAATCATCTGGAGGATATCGGCCTCATCCACCAAATCGGGGTGTACCGTCGTGCGGATTTCGTAGGGCAGACCCGAGGCCTGCAGGAGCTCCAGGCTCTCCGCAAAGCGTTCGTAGAGCACCTTGCCTCCGGGCAGTTGCCAGCTGCGGGTTGAAGGCATTTTGTTGTCCATGGCCACATAGTCGATAAGTTTTTGCTCCAGCAGCATGCGTACCACTTGCGGGTTGCTGCCGTTGGTGTCAATCTTGACCAGGTAGCCCATGCTTTTGATTTCGCGGCAAAGCTCGTCTAACCCCGGTTGCAGGGTGATTTCGCCGCCCGAAAGCACAACGGCATCGAGAAAGCCCTGTCGCTCTTTCAGGAATGCCATTTCATCCATCTGTGTCGTTGTCTTTTCCGTTACCAGCTCGGGGTTGTAGCAGTAGGGGCAGCGGAGGTTGCAGCCGTTGAACCACATGATGCAGGACGCCTTTCGGGGGTAGTCCAGAAAGGTGAGCGGTGTGATGTCAACGGGATGACGGTGAGCCATGAGACGCAGAGGCGGCGGGAGTCAGCAAAGCCCTGCAACGGCTCAGAATCGAGCTGGCGCTGTATCTTGTTGCCGTTACAGGGCTTGCGCTCTGTAATTGTTAGGAAGGAGCTTACTTGAGGATGGCGTCGCATCCGCAGCCGCAACCGGGCTCCTGGAAGTGGGCACGCTCCTCGAATTCGCCCTGCTTACCGGCGTTGAAGGTTTCCACCGGGCGGTGGTAGCCCATCACGCGGGTGTAGACGGTGCACTTGGTGCGCTCGGATTCATGCTCGGCAAGAATCTGCTCATCGGTCTTCACGACCGGCTTTACTTCGGGTTCCATGGTGATGTTTACTGTGGTTAGGTGTTAGTATTGGTGGTGTGTTCGTTCACTGATATCAGAAGAGAGGAAGCTCAGGCTGCTCTTCTGCGCGTGCCTTGGCAATGAGTTCCTCATCGCAAAGCGGGCAGTAGTCGTGGCGGCCCTTCAGGTAGCCGTGCTTGTCGCATACGGAGAAGAGCGGGGTCACGGTGATGTAGGGCATCTTGAAGTTGGTGAGCACCTTGCGTACGATGTCGCGGCATGCCTCGGGGGAGGAGATGGCCTCGTTCATGT
>JAUNRE010000055.1 GCA_030535795.1 Akkermansia sp. | reverse complement strand
CAAACATCAATTTAGCTATCATCATGGGTCTAAGCCTCCAATTGTTCCAACGCGTCCCTTCTCGTATAAAAAAAAGCCGTTTTCTTTACATGAGACCTCACTTATTCCCCGGTAGAATCTCACAAACCATGACGCAGGAGCCGGAAGAGCGCGAGGGTACGCGGCCAATCGGTAGGCGAGTCGTCGCTTTCGGGGAAGATTCGCCCCTCGGGGATGCGGGCGTAGCGTTCCTGGGCGCGCGAATGCGAGAGCTCTCGCGCCCCTACGGAAAAGGTAGCGCCCAGAGCCAGGAACTCGCGAGCGAGCTCGTGAGAGCCGTTCCAAGCATGCAGATGAATACGCGGCAGGGTATTGCAGCGGGCGCGTTCTTTGAGGAGGCCGAGCAGCTCGCTCCAAGCACGCACACCATGCAGGTGCACGCAGCGGTCGTGCCGGAACGCCGCCCCGAGGTGCACATGCAGCAACACGCGCTGCTGAGGCAGGGTGTCCGCATAGCGGTCGGAAGCATCGAGCCCGGTTTCACCCACATCGGCCTGTGGGTAGCGGGCAAGCCAGTCATCCAGCTCAAAGGCCAGCTCTGCCACATCCTCCGCCTGCGCATGCCAGGGGTGTACACCGAAACAGGGAGTCATGCCCTGCACGGCTGCCACGCGTTCCCAGTCGGCACGGGTCACGGCGCATATACTACCCCCGGCCGGGTTGGGGTGGTGCGTATGGTAATCCTTCATGTGCTGAGCCGCCGGGGGGAGTTATTGCAGCATCTCGGCTGTGACGTGGTAGGCAGCCCCGCAACGGGGACACGAGGCCTCCAGATACCCCTGCTCGGACAGCAGGTCGGCAAAATCCTTCTGCATGGTGCGAATGGTGGGCAATATCTTATCCAGCGTGCAGCCGCAGCGGAAGAAGAACTTGCGTGTCTCCAGCACTTTCACCTCCTCATGCTGCTCAATATCGGCCACATCCTGCGCCTTCAGCTCGCTGAGCCAATCGTGGTCAGCCCCGGGCTGAGCAGCAATGAGCGCGTAGGTATCGCCGCTCAGTTCAAAAGCACGCGCCTGGCGCTGCTCGCTCTGGCGGTAGAAATCCTCCACCCACTCGATAACGGAGTTGCCGGGCAGCACGATGACGGAGGTCTGCGGTTCCTTGCCGGTACGCAGGTTCTGCGCAAAGAGCATATTCTTCTCCGGTTCGCGGACATCCTTGGTAAAGACGCGCCCGATCACATCCTCGGTAAGAGAGGAGCCCGACACGAAGTAATTGGCCAGCATCGGGTCTTTGATATTGAGCGTCCAGGCGTGGTACTCTTGCCAGGGGCGCGACACCAGATGCAGCGTGAAGAAAGCCATGAGCTGTTTGAACATGGTATCCTCGGCCTCTGCATTGCGCCGGTTGTGCTGCATGAGGTGCAGATAGTAGTCCACGAACAGGGGCGAAAAATCAGCCCGCAGCAGCAGGCAATTACGCTTGCGCACAAAGATGGACTGCACAATGGTGAACTCTTCTACGGGTTGGCCGCTCTGTTCTGTCATGACAATGGTGTTACACGGTGTTCTGCCGCCTATAATACCCCGCAACATCGGCCGGTGCAAGCCCAAAATCGCCCGCTGCCGTTAATCGTTAGCCGAAATGCCGCGAAACGCGTTGGAACAATTGGAGGCTTAGTCCCATGATGATAGCTAAATTGATTTTGTCTACATTTACAATCTACAATTGACAAAGTACAAGTTTCGCGAGCTTTCGCTCGGATGGAATGCGTAGCTAAAGCAACCGCTTGTGCCCGCGCCTTGTAGGCGCGGAGCGGCAGCTATGGCATTTGCCACGCTTATACTGCGTGCGTCAGCACGCCTGAACATAAACTTTGTAGATTGTAAATTGTAGATTCTGCCCGACAAATTGGCGGTTTTCCTAATTATTCCAACGCGTACCTCGAAAGCCGCATCAGCAGCCAAGGTGCGTGCGCTTGGCCAGTGGCTTTTTCTCCGGCAGGCTGCGGCTGTGACTCAACCTGGCCACGTCCTGGCGCGGGTAAAAGCTGCATTCACGCACGCCGACGCTCAGCCGGACGCGCAGCAACACCTGTTGCAATTTGCCGGTGCGCACATAGGCTCGCAAGGTGCTGCGGCTCACATTCAGCAACACAAGCGCCTCCTCGGTAGATACCAACGTCGATGGCGTATCCTGCACCAGAGGCCTGCGCTCGGAAGCGAGCTCGCTCACGCGCTTTTTGTCCCAGTATATCATGATGCCGCCTTTTTTTCTGGCGCACACGGATGTGGCGCACTTTCTTAAGGTGTAGCCATTCGCGCGCAGAGGACGGCGTACACATCAGAATATCGGCAGCTTCTTTGGTCGATACACTCCCGATTGGCGCGCGCCTCACCACCTGCTCCCCCTGCCAGCACGGGTAATAGAGCCCGCCGGACAACACTGCAGGCGGGTACACCACACCCGGGATATCGTACAACCGTACCCCACCGGCTCCTATCAACGTGCGCGGCACTGTTTTTCTGACTCGTCTGACATACATCTTCTATACTTTCTCCTTCTGCGGCTTTTATCAATACCGGCACCTGTTCCGAAGTCGCGCGCATTATATTATATTCTCTATGCAATGCAACCGCATCCATTTAACGCCCTTTATGCACACTTATTAGCAACGCCTTAACTTCATTTACCTATTGAACGACGCAGAGCGCAGGATAAGACGCGCCATTCCAATCCGGCGTGTTTTTGTTCATATAATGCCACAGCTCCGCCCGCCGGAGAAGTGGCTCCATGGGGGATGGTAGTCGGGGCGGGCGAATAGCGCAGAGCGGCGGCGTCAGGACGAACTCAATTCACGCCCGGCCTTACTGCCATACACCGTGGACGGGTAGCGCGATGCCGCCCGGCTGAGCAGCTCGCGAGCCTGAGCTTTGTCAGCCATGCGCTCCGAGCACAAATGCGCGGCTCGGTACAAAAGCATGGCGCGGTCCTGCCGGTCGGACACACGCTCCGCCCCCTCCAGCAGCGCGCTCAGCGCCGCCTTGAGGTTGCCGGCTTCCTCCTGCTGCAAGGCAGCCAGCTCGGTCCAGGAACGCACGCGCGCGGCATCCTGCCGCGCCAAGGCCTCCAACTGCGGCAAAAGCTCCGGGGCGTGCTCGCGGCGAATACGGGTGGCCAGAGCCACCAAGGGGTCGTCATCCGGCGTATAGGAGCCCACATAAATGCGTTCCCCCAAGGTACGCCCCCAGGCAGGCAGCACCCGATAGCGAATCAGCACCCCTTCCCATACGGTCAGCACAACCAATGCACCCAGCATCAGGATAATCCCGGTGCGAGCATCGCCCGTATCAAACAAAGAGCGCACCTTCAGCAACACCACCACAAACAGTGCCGGCGGCAGCAGCAGGTGGAAAATGCGGAAGATGCGCCCCATCATAACAGGAAGCGTGCGCAGAAATTATTTCTTACGGTCAGGCAGGTCGTCCATCTCCAGATAGTCCAGAGCGATGGTACGGTTGGGGTCCTTGGGGTTGCGCACTTCCAGGCGCATCTGCTTAAAGAACCAGGAGCCATCCGACAGGCGCTGGACGGAGGTGATGGAGAAGCGCTTCTTGAGCTTACCATCTGCGCCGTAGCCGTCAATCTGCCAAGTGGTGCCATTGTCCTTGTCTACCCACATACGCACCCACGCAAACTGGCCGACACCGGGGGAGGGATTCTTCACCTCCACGATGTAGCAATCGCGCCCTTTCACACGGGAGTTGGCGCTATCGTTAATCAAGCGCCCCCCCTTCCAGTACAGGAAACGCAGGGAAAGATCCTCATAGCACACATCCGTGCCGGCAATCGTCTTGGCATAGCTGGAGGAAGCCATCACCTGAGCCTTACCCTTGTTCACCAGCACGAGGTCAGCCGTGCGCTCCTTGATGCGCACGTCGAAACGCTGCCACGCATTATTGTGCTTGTACTGGAACACAATCGTCTCGCCGCGGGCACTTAGACTGAACGGCACCTTGTTGCGCCCCTTGCGAATGGAACCCATCACATCCTTGTTACCCTGGCTTACAGTCATCTCGCGCATGGCCCGCAGGAGCTCATCCACATTCACATCATCCTGAGCCTCAACAGGCAAAGCCAAGCTCAGCGCCGCGGCTCCCACGGCTACCAGTTTTCTTATCAGCGTCTTCATACATATATTATACACCGCACACCCTGAATCTGTACAGATTTTTTTTCAGACTGGCAGAATTTCCGGTAGGGCGAACTCACTCCTCGCCTACCTCGCGGCAGCCCCAGTGACTCGTAGGGCGCCTGATACCGCGCCGGGTGCGCTGCGACTCCCCACGGAGATAGAGGGAATACTCGCGGGGGGCGGGATAGAACAAATCCGTGCCCCGCCGCCGCAGATTGCACCACAAGTTCACCGCAGCACGGGTGCGCAGGCGCAGCGGGCTCAACGTGGCGGAGTACTCCACCCACTCCTTCTGCGTCACGGGCGACCAGCCCAGGTTGCTGCCGGTCACGGAGAAGAGGCTGGTGCAGAGGTCGGGCATGGTTATCACCCGAGGAGCGGTTGCCATGATATCGCGGTAAAACACCAGGTCCCCGATAGAGCGCCAGCGGGTATCAAAACGGATACCATGTCGGCGAAAAGCTGCGGCCCGATGAAAGCAGGAGCAGGTGATAATCTCGCACGAGACACTGCTGCAAAAACAGCTCGGGTGAATCGGCCGCCGGTGGCAAATATAGCGCCCCTGCGCGTCCGCCACAAAGTATGCCCCGATGGCGATATCCGCAGCGGGGTGGGCATGCAGCCGCTGCATCACCTCGGCCAGAGCCCCGGGCAGGTACTGCTCATCGCTATTGAGGTGAGCCGTCACATCGGCATCTGCCGGCATCTTGCTCCAGGCGGTGTTGATGGCATCATACATCCCCTTATCCGGGGCGCTCTCGTAGGTAAAGCAATAGCCGGGGGTGCCGGCATGCAGCTGCTGCCACTCCGCCAGCCACTCGGGCGTACCGTCGGCCGAAGCGCCGTCCTGCACGTGGTGGTGCACCTCGACGCCGCTGCCCGCTTGCTCTGCCACCGAGCGTACACAGCCCCGCAGCCACTCCAGCGATTGATAAGTAGGTGTAACGATGTAGAACTTCATACAATACCTGCGCCCATTATAGCAGGCGGGGCGTGAATGACAAGCGAAAACCGCCGGAGCGGGTCATGCCCTGCTCCGGCGGTTGAGTTTCGGAATGATTGCGGCCTATCAGGCGAACACACCCACAGCCTCAGCTGCACAGGCGAGCATGTAGTCGCGGTTCAGCTTGGCGATGTTGTCTACGCTGATACCCTTGGGGCAGGCAGCCTCGCACTCGTAGAGGTTGGTGCAGTTGCCGAAGCCCAGAGCGTCCATCTGGCGCACCATGGCGAGCACGCGCTTGTTCTTCTCGGGCTGACCCTGGGGCAGCAGATTGAGGTGAGCAGCCTTGGCGGAGGTAAAGAGCATGGCGGCGCTGTTCTTGCAGCTGGCCACACAGGCACCACAGCCGATGCATGCAGCGGCGTCGAAAGCGGCGTCGGCCGTCTTCTTGCGCACGGGCACGTTGTTGGCGTTGGGGGCAGCACCGGTGCGCACGTCCACGAAACCGCCGGCGGCGATAATCTTGTCCAGCGCGGTACGGTCTACCACGAGGTCGCGCAGCAGCGGGAACGCAGCAGCACGGAAGGGCTCAATCCAGATGGTGTCGCCATCCTTAAACTGGCGCATGTGCAGCTGGCAGGTGGTCACCTTCTTGCCGCCGTGGGGTACGCCATTGATGGTGAGCGAGCACATACCGCAAATACCCTCGCGGCAATCGTGGTCGAAGTGAATGGGCTCCTTGCCCTCGTGTACGAGCTCCTCGTTCACGATGTCGAGCATCTCGAGGAAGGAAGCCTCATCCGGGATGTTCTTGGCCTTGTAGGTTTCGATACGGCCCTGAGCCTGTGCATTCTCCTGGCGCCAGACTTTGAGCGTAAGATTGAGATTAGCCATAATTGTGTATGAAATTCAGAAGGTTGAACTAAGTGTACTTTACTTGTAGGAACGGATTGCCAGGTGCACGGTGTCGAAAGTAAGCGGCTCCTTGTGCAGAACCGGCAGTTCGCCCGTACCCTTGTACTCCCAGCAGGCCACATAGGCAAAGTTGGCGTCGTCGCGCTTGGCTTCGCCGTCAGCCAGCTGGTGCTCCAGACGGAAGTGAGCACCGCAGGACTCCTCGCGGTTGAGGGCGTCGTAGCAGAGCACTTCAGCGAAGTCGAGGAAGGCGGCCACACGCCAAGCCTTCTCAAGCTCCTGGTTCATACCCTCAGTGCTGCCCACCACCTTCACGTTGGTCCAGAAATCCTCACGAATGGCGGGGATCTTCTCGATGGCGTCCATGAGGCTCTCCTTGGTGCGGCCCATGCCGACGTCCTCCCAGACAAGCTTGCCCAGCTCGCGGTGGATTTCATCGGGGGTCTTGGTGCCCTTCACGTCCATCATCTTCTGAATGCGAGCCTTCACAGCCTCCTCAGCCTCGATGAACTCGGGAGCAGCCGTGGTGATGCTGCCGGGCTTCTGGGTGGTGAGGTAGGTCGGAAGTGTGGCGGGGATGACGAAGTAGCCGTCGGAAAGGCCCTGCATCAGAGCGGAGGCGCCCAGACGGTTAGCACCGTGGTCGGAGAAGTTGGCCTCACCGAGCACGTGCAGACCGGGGATGGAGGACATGAGGTTGTAGTCCACCCACAGACCACCCATGGTGTAGTGAGAAGCGGGGTAAATCATCATCGGCTGCTCGTGGGGATCCACGTCGGTAATCTCCTCGTACATCTCGAAGAGGTTGCCGTACTGGCCGTCAATCCACTCCTTGCCCATGCGGTTGATGGCGTCCTTGAAGTCGAGGAACACGCCGCGGCCGGTGTTGGCTACACCGCGCTCGTCATCGCAGGCTTCCTTGGCAGCACGGGAGGAAATATCACGGGGAGCCAAGTTACCGAAGGAAGGATACTTGCGCTCCAGGTAGTAGTCGCGGTCGTTCTCAGGCACATCGGAGGGCTTCATCTCGCCGCGGCGAATCTTGGCAGCCACCTCACGGCTCTTGGGCACCCAGATACGGCCGTCGTTACGCAGAGACTCGGACATGAGGGTGAGCTTGCTCTGGTAATCGCCCTTCACGGGGATGCAGGTGGGGTGAATCTGCGTGAAGCAGGGGTTGGCAAAGTAGGCACCCTTCTTCCAGCAGGCGCAGGCGGCGCCTACGTTGCAGCCCATGGCGTTGGTGGACAGGAAGAATACGCGGCCGTAGCCACCGGTAGCCAGCAGCACGGTATCGCCGGCATAGCTCTTAATCTCGCCGGTCACCATGTCGCGCACCACAATACCCTTGGCATGGCCGTCGACCACCACCAGGTCCATCATTTCGGTGCGGGGGTACATCTCGATATGCCCCTTGCCGATTTCTTTCTCCATAGCCTGGTAGCAACCCAGCAGGAGCTGCTGGCCGGTCTGGCCACGGCTGTAGAATGTGCGCTTGAGCTGCGAGCCGCCGAAGGAGCGGTTATCGAGCAGACCACCGTATTCGCGGCCGAAGGGTACGCCCTGAGCCACGCACTGGTTGATGATGTTGCAGCTCACCTCAGCCAGACGATATACGTTGGCCTCGCGAGCACGGAAGTCACCACCCTTCACGGTATCATAGAACAGGCGGTATACGGAGTCACCGTCGTTCTGGTAGTTGTGAGCAGCGTTCACACCGCCCTGAGCGGCAATGGAGTGAGCGCGGCGGGGGCTGTCCTGGTAGCAGAAGCACTTCACATTGTAGCCCAGCTCAGCCAGCGTAGCGGCGGCAGAACCACCGGCCAGACCCGCACCAACGATAAGCACGGTGTACTTACGGCGGTTGTTGGGGTTGATGAGCTTAGCCTCGCGCTTGTACTTTGTCCACTTCTCGGCAATGGGGCCGTCCGGAATGCAGGAATCCGGCATGTAGTCGCTTACGGGAAACTTAATTTCTTTCATAATTGAAGAGGAGCTTGTAAGGGGTTATTTGAGGATACCGAGCATCACACACACGGGGATGAGGATGAAGGCACCGCACACGATAATAGCGAAAGCCCAGGACACCAGGTTGTAGAGCGGGCGCACCTTGCGGGTGGAAAGACCCACTGTCTGCAGCACGGACTGAAGGCCATGGCGCACATGCATCATGAGGCCGAGGATAGCCACGATGTAGAAGATAGCCCAGACAGGCTGCTGGAAAAGCTCCAGCACGTGGGAGTAGCAATGTGCGGGGTCACCATTGATGGTAAGCTGCCACAGGTGGATAACAATGAACACCAGAACCAGAAGACCGGTGTAAATCATCGAGCGGGAAGAAATGGTAGCCTTGAGCGTACCTTCCCTCTGGTAGGGGGTGCGGGCATTCTTGTTCTCAATCTTGAGGACAATGGCCAGCACGATGTGCACCATAGCCACGGCCAGCAAGCCCAGACGAATGGACCAGAGCAGCCAGGCGGGCATGGAGTGCAGCCCCGTTGCGTAGTATTCAATCCAGGAGCGGTCACCAGCTGCCACATCACCACCGAAGATGGTCATATTGCCGGCCAGGTGCCCCACCAGGAAGAGGAGGAGACACGCCCCCGTAAGAGCCACAAGGATCTTGCGGCCGATGGAGGACGTGACGAATTTGCATGCTGTCGTGATAATATCGTTCATAAGTGCAATAACGTCTTTGCGCCCTTTACTCTACTACAACCCGACACAAAAAGCAAGCACCAATCCGCCCGCCGACATTAAAAAATGCCGTCAGGCAGCAGAAGCAACACGGCAAACACCGCCAAAAGCACAGCAAAGGCAGCATCTATTCCTTTAGTATGCCTTACATAACGCACCTGAATCGGGCTCCATTGCAGCAAAGCCGACCAGATGCACCACCCCAGCAGACCTGCCGCCGTGAGCGCCACCATGAGCACCGGGGCATACCACTCCATCGCAGCATGTGCCTTCAGCGGCCCCGCGCTCAGGGTAAGAATGAAGAGCATGCACTTGGGGTTAAGGATATTGCACAGGAACCCCTGCCACAACAACACACCACAGCTCTGCCGCCCGCCGGAGCGCTCCGACAAATCCACCTCAGCCCCCTTCCCCTTGAAAGGAAATATCTTATAGGCCAGGTAGAGCAACCAGGCAGCAGCCGCCCACAGCATATAGGTGCTCCAGCTCTGCGACATCACCCAAGCGCCAGCCGTGCAGGCCACCACGGCCTGAATGAAGAACCCCATGCTGATACCCGCGCCAACTGCCACCCCACGCAGGAACCCTTGCGCCAAAGCCGTACGAAACACAAAAAAAACATCCGGCCCGGGGCTGAGCTGAGAGAGCACCAGCAGCCCGCACACCACCACAATACTACCGATAGCCTCAAGCATCCTCACTCACCGGGGTAAAATGCGCCAGGGGCAGCACCGCATTACCGCCCAGGCCGAACTTCCGCTCGCGAATGGTGGGCGCAAGCGCGGCCGATGTCTCATACGCACAGCGGAACATTTCCATCTTAGCATCAATATTGTCTGCATGGTGCAGCACCAGCGCCTCGGGGGTCTTGGGCACGACGGGGGAACCAAACTCCAGCACCCCATGGTGCGAGGCTATAAGGTGCAGCAAGTGCAGGCGCACCTGTTCGGTAGCAGGCTGAAGCCCCTTCCACTCTGCGCGCTGCTCGGGGGAGCACACGTTTTTCCAAAGGCTGTTAACGATTTCGATACCGATGGAGATATGCCCCATCAGCTCGCCCATCTCATGGTATTCCACGCCAAATCCCTGCTCGGGGCAGCCGGTCTCCCACATTTTGCCGCAGTCGTGAAAGAGCGCCCCGGCCAGCACCAAATCGCGGTTCACCTGCGGATAGGCGGAGCATATTGCGGCAGCGGCACGCATCACCCCTGCGGTATGCTCTGCCAACCCGCCACGGCGGGCATGGTGCATACCCCGTGCGGCAGCAGCCCTGCGAAACCGCGCCTCGTGCTGCTCCGTCAGCGCCCGACACAGCGCCGCCAAACGTGGGTCTTTCATCCCCGCCACAAAATCCAATATGCACTGCCAATCCGCCGCATGGCGCGCAGCCAGCTCAGCCCCACCACTCAACAAGGCCTCTTCTTCCTCCGCAGTCAACGGGCGGAAATCCACCTCGGCCGCCTCCATGCCATATTGGCTACACTGCCACTGAGCCGTCACTGCCATGGTTGCCCCCTCCTGCATGGCACAGCACACAGCATTCCACGGGGCGTTATCCCACACTTTAATCGTCAGGCTGTCAGAGGCATCGGCAAACACAAGCTCCAGGTAAGGCTTACCGTTTTTGGTCGTCTTGGTGAGCTTCTGCGTGAGCTGGGCAAACACACAACCCAGGGTCACACCGCCGGCAGCGGCATTTTTAAGCTGCGAAATGGTATCGTATTGCACGGTTCCGATTCTATCGCAGTGCCTACGCTTTGTCAAGGCGCAACCCGCCGACAAATCCGCATACCCTGCCGGGAAAATACAATAAAAACGCCATGGACGACACTATGAGCTTGCAGCACGGCACATGGTATGATAGTCTGTATGAACATGAGATTAACGCTCCATATCCTGCACCTGTTTCTCGGGGGAAGCCTGCTTCTTCCCGTGGCTCAGGGTGCGTTGAATGCCGGAGCACTGCGAGATGCGCTCAAGCAGTCGCCCCAGCATATTTACAAACTGGAGCAAGACCTCGATGAGCTCCGCAAAATCAAAAACGGCGACAAGCTCAACCGCGAGCTCATCTCCGACCTCCGAAAAGAAATTTCACACGGCAAAGCCGAGGTGGCAAAGGCTCGCACAAGCGCTCTCAGCCACCTCAAAAAAGTCGAACAGAGCCGCAACATCAACGCACAGGATGACAAGGGGCGCACCCTGCTCATGCTCGTTGCCGCCACCGGTATCGATACCGCCACGCGGCTGGTAATGCGCGAAAATCCCCGGCTCAATATCGCCGACAAGGACAATCGGGTCGCGTACGACTACGAACGCAGCGGCGGTGGCAACGCTATCACCGAGTTCCTGAAGCAAGAGTGGAACATGGCGGCTCCGGCGATGGACTGTGAGCGCATGGAAGAGCTGCTGGACTGCGGTGCAGACCCCAACTGGCAGGTGGTTGCCACTGAAGTGGAAACAACTACCGCCGTACAGGAGGCTCCCGTTGTGCTGGCGCTTCTGGCGCAGAATCAGAATGCATTTGAGCTGTTGATGACCTACGGAGCCAGTGTCGAAACGCGTAGTCAGGACGGCCAAAAACTCGTGGAGCTGATTGTAGCCCGGCGTAACAACCAAGCATTCATCACCGCGCTGGAGAAAGGCTGCAAGACCGATATCATCTTTCAGGATGGGCGCCCCATCTTTGAGCACCTGCTGGCTCCCGGCGCAGAGCAATGCCTGAACACCTGGCTGCAAAAAGCAGAAGACACCCCGGACATGGCCTCCAACCTCTGCCGAATTGTCCGCCGCGGCACGCTCCGGGCTGTGCAACTTGTGTTCAGCACACGCAAGGACACCCTAGACAGTGAGGACTCGCAAGGCAACATGCCCCTTCACGAAGCAGCCCGCCGAGGAGATACCGCCGTATACCAAGCTCTGCTGCAAGCCGGAGCCTCCCCTGCCGCTACCAACATGCGCGAGGAAACAGCCCTCATGCATGCGGCACTCAGCGGCAGCGCAGATATGCTGGCCACTGTACTTCGCAACATTGCCCCGGAAACGCTGCAAGCCAAAGATGAAACAGGGCATACGGCCATTCACTACGCCCGCCTGGCTCAAGATGGCGCCGCAGAAGCTGCCCTGAAAGCCGCCGGTCTGACACCTCAGCCCAAAGATTAATATCCTGCCCCTCTCACCATGGCCATTCACGTCAGACCCGTCAACCGCACCCGCCACATCATCCTGCGCCGGTTGCGCAAAGCGCTGATAATAGCGGCCTTTGCTGCCCTCGGCACCATACTGACCGGCACCATCACTCTGTACCTCAACTATATTCTCATTGAAGGCGAGAAGAAGAGCACATTCACTTATGTGCATGCGGAGGAAGTCACCCCACCCACCCCGCCGAAACCGGAAACAAACAAGTCGTTGACTGGCGGTTCCTCGTCATCTTCTCCGTCAACCGTCACGCCCAATGTCATCGTGAGCACCGCCCCCGATGCCCTCACTACCCTCACCCCCATGGATATAGATATGGGCGATGGGCTTGCCGGCAATGGGTTGGGGGATTTCGGCATAGGAATCGGCATGGGTGGCGATGGCATCGGCGAGGGCTTCGGCAGAGGTTCCGGCAAGGGTGATGCTGATGGAGACGACAAGGATAAAGGCAAGCGCACGGGCTACAATGATGATATACAGGTTGTGTTGGCTCTGGATGCCTCGGGCAGTATGAACGAACTGTTTGCCGCTGTGGCAGCCTCAATGGAAGAGGTGCTTACCACACTGGGCAATGCACGCCTCAATGGCAAAAAAACAAAGGTAAACGTCGGGCTTGTTGTATATGGTCAAAGTCAGGCCAACGGTGCGCCTTTCATCCTCTCCCGTTTCACCACCAATATCTCCAGACTTCGCGCCAAGCTGAAGGAACAGCCCTGCGACGGCTACAACGAAGAGTGCGGCAGCGCCATTCGCTTCGCCGTGCACAAATTCCCGTGGAACATGCGCGAGCGTGATGATATGCTGAAGGTCATCTTCGTCTGCGGCAACGAGCCGTTCGACCAGGGACCGGTGAACTATAAGGACGCCATCGCCCAGGCTCAGGGAGCCAATATCATCATCAATACCGTGCACTGCGGTCCCCAAGATAGCCAATGGACAACAGCCGCAGAGTTAGGACAAGGCATGGGGCTCGCCTTCAACATGACGGTGTCGAGCGCGGAGAAAAAGGCCACCGATGAAGAAATGCGCAAGGCGCTTACGGCTCTGCACGAGCTCCCCCTGCTCCCCATCGGCTCCCCTGCCGTGCAGCAGGAATACCGCAAGCGCTACAGCAACACAGCGCCTCCCCCAAAGGGCAAAAAACAGCTTTCTGCTTGGCTCGCTCACAACCGAGAGCGAGTCATCAACGGCCTGCCTTGGGATGCGGCGGAAATCTGCCGCCGTAGCGGGACAGAAAACTTTACTCTTGCCAACATCGGCGGACGCGGCAACTTGCCGCTGAGCCTGCGTGGCAAAAGTGATGAAGAGGCGCTCAGAAGCATCCGCGAAGTCGCGACACGACGTGAAGAGCTGCTGCAGTACTACAAATCCACCGCCGGGGGCAGCGACTTTGCCGCCCAAATCCTTGAGGCGTTGCGTGAGCAAGCCCTGCAAAAAGGCATTAACATTGACCTCTGATTTTCCTTTCTCTCATGTTTGCCATCCTCATCACTGACAGCGCCGGCGAAACGCACATCCACCCCATCGCTCAGGAAGAAGGCCGCAGCTACACGCTGGGACGCTCCGAAGAATGCGACATTGCTCTGCCGGCAGAAGTGCATCTGTCCCGCGTCCACTGCCTGCTCTCAGTACACGAAAATCAAGTTTACCTACAGGACAACAACTCCAGCAATGGCATTTTCATCGGTTCTCGCCGCATCGAAGCCGAATACCTGGTACCCGAGCGAGAGTACACCCTCGGTCTCTGCACCCTCATTCTCATCCGCACTCAGGCAACTGCTGATGAAACGGATGATGTGTTCCGTTTCGATGATGACGAAAGCAATGAGGAGGAATCCGGCGAGGATGATGCTGTAAGTAGTGAGGAAGAGGCGCTGCCGCCTGCAACAGCCGAGGAGGAAGCCCCCCGGCCGGAGCCGGCCGCAGACGCACCACAGAAAGAGCAAGAGCCTGCGGTGGAGGTAGAAGCACAGCTGCCCCGGGCAGATGAGCCCCACACCGAGGAGCCTAGCGAAATCCCCGCACCGGAGGATGAGCTGCCGCCTCCCCCGACAGAGGAGCCGATGCACCGGGAAGGGCTAGCGCCAGCCACCATTATCCCTGCGGGCAGGCTGCGCCCCAAATGCAGCAAAGCAGCGCCGCGCCCGCTCAAAGGAGTCCATCAACCGACAACACCCCCGCGTCCACGCCCAAAGCCCAAACAGCTCCGCACAATCGGCCGAGCTGAGGGCACAACGAAAAAGCTTCACAAACCGTCAGAACATGTCGGGCCGCGTGTGCGCTACGCCCCCGGGATATCCGGCGAGGCATTCGGGCTACCGGCAGACTTTGAGCTGCGGCTCCGTTTGCTCAACAGCACAGCCGAGCTACCCGTCGGCACCCCACTGCACTTCGGCGTAGCCGCCTCGCAGGACTGCTATTTTTACCTGGCACAGTACGATTGCGAAGGCAATGCCACACTATTGGTACCGGGTATTGCCGGGGAGGATAACAAGGTATTCGCCAACACGGAAGCACAGTTTCCACGAGCCTACGGCAATGAGTATGAGCTGATAGTCGAATCGCCGGTAGGCAAAGAAACTCTCATCGGCATTGCCTGCTCGGAACCGGTGGATTTTGAACGCAACTGGCACAAGATTCTGGCCACGAATACGGCTCAGCCTGTTACGGCGGAGCAACGAGCCATCAATCTCTGCAACCTTGAGCGCGCTCAGTGGGCATCAGCGCTGTTATACATCACAACAGGCTGAAAAACAACAGCTCAGCTGCTAATCGAGTAGGGGGCTTTCGCCCCCTCTCACACCACCGTACGTGCGAATTACCGCA
>JAUNRE010000006.1 GCA_030535795.1 Akkermansia sp. | reverse complement strand
GTAGCCTTGGCGGCAGGCTTGGCAGCAGCTTTCGGTGCGGGCTTAGCAGCCTTCTTCTCAGCCGGAGCCTTTACCTCCGCGGTAGCAGCAGGGGCTTTCTTTTCTGCCGTTTTCTTGGCAGCCGGTTTTACAGCAGTTTTTTTCGCGGCTGTTTTCTCAGCTGCTTTGGCGGCTTTTGTTTCCTCAGCCTTTTCAACCTTCACCTTAGCGTTTTTGGACGCACCGGTCTCCGTTTTCTTTTTTGCAGTAGCCATATTGTGACGTAGATATTGAGCGATACTCCACCCTTTACGCATTTTGTCAAGTCACTGACAAAATGCGTGCGTATTATACACAATAATCTCCACGCGTCAACCCCCTATGACACACTTTTAAGAAAAATTACAACAGCACCTCGGCTCCGCATGTGCAGAGCCGATGATTTTCAGCGAATATGCACCGCTATCAGCGGCTATGAATATTGAGCATCTGCGCATACGTCGGCACAGGCCAACGGTCGGCGGCGACAATAGCCTCCAGAGCATCAACCGTGAGGCGCGCGTCCTCCATGGCTGCGCGCATAACGAGGGGCTCACCGCAGTTGATGGCATCCTCCAACGCATCGACACGGGGCACGAGCTCATCATAAAGCGAGCCGACCTGAGCCGCCTGAGCGCGGGCAGCCTTCATGCCTGCGGGGATACCGGCAGCCAGGATAGAGCTGACGGTGGTGCAGATTTCGGTCATTTGGCGAGCCACGGCAGGCAGGTAGATAGTGCGCAGCATGTTAAGGCACGTCTTAGCCTCAATATCAATAAGCTTCTCGAAGTTCTCAATCTGAATCTCGCGGCGAGCCAGCAGCTCCGAGCGATTCAGCACGCCGTATTTCTCCATCAGAGCAATCGTATCAGGACGCGCCAACACGTCAAGCGCCTCGGGGGTGGACTTGATATGCGGCAGGCCACGCTTCTCTGCCTCGGCCACCCATTCCTCGGAGTAGCCGTTGCCATTGAAGATAACCCGATCGTGCTTCGTGACAAGCTCCTTAATCAAATCACGCACGGCATCCTTGAACTCAGGCGCGCCGGCAAAGGGCTCCAGACGGCTTGCCACAATATCAAGCGCCTCGGCCATAATGGTGTTGAGCACCGCCATGGGCCACGCGCAGGTCTGCGAGGAGCCGACGGCACGGAATTCGAACTTATTGCCGGTAAAGGCAAAAGGCGACGTACGGTTACGGTCGGTGGTATCCTTGGGCAGCTCCGGCAACACATCCACACCAAGCTCCATGGTTGTCTTGGTGGCAGAGGACTTGGCACCACCGGCCTTAATCTGCTCAATAATATCGGTGAGCTGGTCGCCCAGGAAGATGGAAATAATCGCGGGCGGAGCCTCGGCAGCGCCCAGACGGTGGTCGTTACCGGCCTTGGCGATGGAAGCACGCAGCAGATCAGCATGCTTATCCACACCCATGATGACGGCGGAAAGGAACGTCAGGAACAGCAGGTTGCTATGCGGGGTCTTGCCCGGGGAGAACAGCGAGCCGAGCTCAGGCGTGGAAAGCGACCAGTTGTTATGCTTACCGGAACCGTTCACGCTGGCGTAGGGCTTCTCGTGCAGCAGGCAGACAAGATTGTACTTGAGAGCCTGGCGCTGCAGGATGTCCATAATCATCACGTTATGATCCACTGCCACATTGCAGGGCTCAAAGAGGGGGCAAATCTCGAACTGACCGGGTGCGGCCTCATTGTGGCGTGTTTTAGCGGGCACACCAAGCGTCCACAATGCCCTGTCCACACTCATCATGAACTCCAGCACGCGCTCTTTGATGGAGCCGAAGTAGTGATCCTCCATCTGCTGGTGCTTGGGGGGCAGACATCCAAACAGCGTGCGCCCGGTTTCGATGAGATCCGGTCGTTTCAGGTAGAGGTCGCGGTCAATGAGGAAGTACTCCTGCTCCGCCCCCAGATTGCTCACTACATAGCTCGGCTCAATACCGAAGCAATGCAGCACGCGAGTCGTCTGGTGCGCTACGGCTGCCATGGAACGCAGCAGCGGCGTTTTCTTATCGAGCGCCTCGCCCGTGTAGCTGCAGAATGCCGTGGGAATGCAAAGAGTCACCGTGTGCTCGGTGCGCTTAATGAACGCCGGGCTGGTGGGATCCCAGGCTGTGTAGCCGCGAGCCTCGAAGGTAGCGCGGATACCACCGCTGGGGAAGCTGGAGGCATCGGGCTCCGCCTGAATGAGATTCTTACCGGTAAACTCACAAATCATGCCGCCCTTACCATCGGGCTCCACGAAGGAATCATGTTTTTCAGCCGTGGCATCGGTGAGCGGCTGGAACCAGTGGGTGTAGTGGGTGGCGCCCTTGCTGAGCGCCCACACCTTCATGGCTTGTGCAACTTCATCGGCAATGCTGATGTCGAGCTTACCGCCCTTTTGCACGGTGAGCATCATCTTTTTGAACGCGCTCTTGGAGAGGTACTTCTCCATCGTTTTAATCCCGAAGGTATCGCAGCCATACAAGGCGTTGAGTGCGGCCTCGGCGTCGGTCATTGTCTCTGTTGCCATAAAATGTGGTTTGGAAAAGATGCGTGTTGGAGAGATTCTATCTGCTTTCTGCCACGGTGTCAAGCGCAATGGCAGGTATCAGCATATTTCGCCACGGGCGCGCAGGTCAGCTGTGATGGCCTCCATAATATCGAGTTCGGGGCGAAAATTGGCATCGTGATGGGAGGAGCGAATGAGCGGGCCGCTGGCCACATGGCGGAAGCCTTTCCCCAGTGCCACCTCGCGCAGTTCATCAAACACCTCGGGGCGAATGTAGTCGATAACAGGCAAGTGGCGAGCCGAAGGACGCAGGTACTGCCCCATGGTGAGCACCGTCACCCCGTGGGCACGCAGGTCATCCATCGTCTGCTCAATTTCCTCGCGCGTTTCACCCAGCCCAAGCATGATACCGCTCTTCGTCACCACCATACCGGGTGCCATTTCCAGCGCACGCTGCAACATGTGCAACGACTTGCGATAGCGGGCCCGGAAACGCACGATGGGGGAGAGACGCTCCACTGTTTCGAGGTTGTGGTTGAATATATGCGGACGAGCCTCCATCACCATGGCCAAAGCATCCTCATTGCCGTTGAAATCAGAGGTCAGCACCTCAATAACAGTCTGCGGGCTGGCCTTGCGAATCTCGCGTATGATGGCCGCCATGTGTGCCGCAGCGCCATCTTTCAGGTCATCGCGCGTCACCATCGTCACCACCGTGTGGGAGAGGTTCATGCGGCTCACGGCATCGGCAATCTTGCCGGGTTCCTCGGGGTCGAGCGGCTTAGGACGAGCCGTACGGGTGGCACAGAAACCGCAGGCGCGAGTGCACACATCGCCGCAGGCCATGAATGTCGCCGTGCCATGGCTCCAGCATTCACCACGATTCGGGCACATAGCCTCCTCGCACACCGTGACAAGAGAGTTCCCCTTCACCAGGTCATTAACATGCTTAAAAGCCTGCCCCTTGGGCAGCTTTACCTTCAACCAGGAGGGCTTGCGCGCGCGTTCGTCCGTCATAACTGCGCAGCGTTATGCACCAAAACGGCTGAAAATGCAAGCAAAATCTCACATTTTGTTGCTCAGAAAGCAATTTACCCACAATAAACCGCCCCCGGCCAGCAAGGCCCACACCCCCAGATACGACACCAACAGCACCCCAGGCGACTTACGACGCCACAGCAAGACTGCATAGATTACCCAACTGAGCAGGCTTACCAGTAAAGCCAGACCAAATACCCCGGTCCAGGCCAAATGAAATGATTTTTCCGCCGCTGTCTCGCTGCAACTGCCTGCCACCCACCAGCAAAAAGTAAACTGATGAAATGAAAACAGTGTGCCGATGATGAGCAGTATGGGAGTAAGCACCTTCATGCCCGGCATTCTATCACGACACCGCCACCCGAGCAAGCGCAAATGCCACCGCGACGGGCATTTTCACCGCAGGCGAAGTCGGGTAGGTCAAATTTCATGCTTGCCCAAACAGACAGAGTGTGATACAACATGCGCAGAGCTTCTGCGAACAGGCAGAAGCAGAGCTCCCGGAGGCGGTGACGAAGCCGCAGGAAATAGATGGGGAAGGCAGTGAGAATCTGCCGCTGTGCCGCAACCGTGTTGTTCGCCTGTGCCATATCAGGCAGAACTCAGTCGGAATGCCAGCCGGGGAGTTTCGTCCGAATCGGGCGGCGATGCACCGCCCTACGACATCAAAACACCATGATAATCAGAAAAAAAGCCCTGAGAAACGGGGCTTACGCAGTTGTGCCTGCCCTTGCACTGGCAGGCGGTTGTGCGCACGCACAGACGGAGCACGCCGAGGTGGAGCTTGCGCCCATCACCGTCAGCGCGCATGATGGCACGCCGATTCCCTACGACACCACCGGGGTGAGCGTTTGTGTGCCGGATGTAGCAGAGCTCAGGAAAGAAGGCATTTTATCCGTTGCAGAAGCCCTCACCACGGTGCCGGGTGTAACTGCTCTGCCCGGCGGCGGTGAAAACCAGCGAGGAAACGTGGCCAAGGTATCGCTGCGCGGTGAAAACCGCGATACAGCCGTGCTGCCCATGGTAGACGGCATGCGCATCTACAACAGCGGCGGCGGCGGGCTGCTGACAGCCAACACCCTGGGGCGCATAGAGCTCTTTTCCATCGGCACTCTGGAGATATTGAAAGGAAGCCAGGGAGCCGTCTATGGTGCCGGCGCCATGGGCGGAGTCATCTACATGGAAACACCGCAGGGGGATGCGGAAAAGCCCGCGCTGAGTCTCTTCAACGAAGGAGGCACCCATGGCAGCTACACAGCCAATCTCACGGCGCAGGGGCAACAGGATGCGCTCTCGTACTTTCTGAGCGCCACTTACACCCGCACGGAAAACGACATACGCTTTGCCGATGGTTCGCGTCCGCAGGTTTCTGATGCAGGCGCAAGCGAATCGATGACTGAAGCCCTGCGACTCGATTGGCAGGTGAACGACACCAACAAGCTCACCCTCACCTACCGCCGCGAGGATTCCGACTACAACTATGTTTCGTCCTACCTGGGGCAGCACTATGCCACGCCCTACAGTTTCCGCAACAACCTGCTGACGCTGAAATGGCAAAGCAAGCTCAGCGAGTGCTGGACGAGCAGTCTGATGGCCGGCTTCTACGGCTACGACGCCACGCTGGGCACCGGCTACACACAAGAGCTACGCAACTTCCAGATAGAGTGGCGCAACAGCTTTAAGTGGAATGAGCAGCACAACACTACCGCCGGCTTTGCATGGAACCACAGCACCTACGAATACCTGGATGGCTTCACCACCACCAACGGCGATTACAACCGCGAAAACACCTACGCTTTCTTCGCCGAGCACACCTACGCCCCGGCCGAAAACTGGCGGAATTCCCTTGCGGCGCGTCTGGAGCTCAGCAACATCTACAGCACCTCGCTCGCACTGAGAGCCGCAAGCAGCTATCGCTTCAACAACGACGCCACCCGCATCTTTGCCTCTGCCGGCACCGGCTACCGCTCCCCCGGCTCCTTCCAGCGCAGCCGTGGCGTCTTCACCAGCGGCTACTACACCTACCACGGCAACCCGGAGCTAAAGCAGGAAAAAAGCATCAGTGCCGACATCGGCATCGAGCACGACATTGCCCCCGGCCACTCTGTTTCGCTCACAGCTTTCTGGCAACGCATGCAGGATGGCATCAGCCCCGTTTACCACGGCTACAGCGATGTGTACTACGAGAACGACCCCGGCTCCCGCACCACCATCGGCTTTGAACTGGCGCTGCAAGGCACCTTCGAGCAGCAGTGGAATACCGGCTATAAGCTGGCCTGGATCCACACTCGCCCCCGCATGGCCGATGGCCGCCAGATAGCGTGGACCGCGCGCAACACCTGGAGCGCCGAGCTGCACACCACCCCCACGGAGGGACTTACCGCAGGCATCGGGCTCGTGGCCGCCGCCGGGCGCAGCAACTACGAGGGGGCAAGCACCCCGAGGGTTGACAACTACTACAGCCTGCGCGTGTTCGCGCGGTATCAGGTTGAGGAAAACCTCACGCTACACCTCCGTGTCGAAAACCTCACCAACCAAAAATTCGTAACGGAGGGCGGCTTCGGGACACCGGGCGACGCGCTGCTCAGCGCAGGCATTTCGGTGCACGGCGGCTTCACCCTGACATTCTGAGCATGAAATGGCTGCGCTACAGTTTATGGATAGCGGGCACTGCGGCTTTGCTGCTGTGGCTGGCTCAGCTTGCCTCGCGGCAACAGGCCGTAGCCCCCACCGCAGAAGCAGTAGCGCAGCCCATGCCCCCGGCTCCGTACCCACATGACTTCGCCCGGCAACTGCGCCGCGCCGAGGGTGTCACCATAGCACTGCACCGGGAGCAGGAGTGCCCCGCCGACCTCGACTGGCAAAGCGGGCTGCCAGCCCCCCCGGTGGGCTGCCCCTCGGCTCAGCGCGGCGGCACGCTCCGCTTGAGCAATGTAGGCCCATTCCCCGCCAATTTCCTGGCGTTCGGCAGCCCTTCACCCCAATTCTTCCACTACACTCTCTTTGAGCGCCTCGAAGTCCCGCTCGTGTGGGAACACCCGGCCACCGGGCAGGAAATGCCAGGGCTGGCAGCCGCCTGGTGTGTGCGTGGGAGCAGCATTTTCTTCCGGCTCCATCCGCAGGCTCGCTATTCCAACGGCAGCCCGGTAAGGGCGCGGGATTTTGCGCTGGGCACGCTGCTGAGGCACCGCAGCGGGTGCCGTACAGGGCTCCGCGAGCTGCACATCTACGGCGATAGCATCGTGGAGGCCATACCCGAAACCATGAATGCCACCCCCGCACTGAGCGTCAGCCGCAGCCTGCGCCCGGCAGAGCCGGGATTCTACGCGGAGTACAGCGGCAACTACGCCGAGCACTACGCCCAACGCATCCCCCCCACCACCGGCGCCTACACCGTGGCCGAAGTGCAACGCGGACGCCTCATCGCCCTACAACGCCTCCCGCAATGGTGGGCCGAGGCGCTGCCGGGATTCCGCCATACACACAACCCGGAGCGCATCGAGCACCACTTCCTGGCGGATGAAGCGCAAGCATGGGAAATGTTCTTCCGAGGGCGGCTGGATATGATACAGACACGCAACATCGCCGCCTGGCACAGCAAGCCGGAGGGCGAACCCGCCGTGGAGAGCGGCCGCATTGCTCTACACAGCCTGCGCATTCACCGCCCCATGCCACCCTACGGCATCGCATTCAACACCCGCACCCTGCCCGATGCCGAGCTGAGACGCGGGCTCATGCAGGCGCTGGACATGAAGAGCGCCATTGATGTGCTTTTCCGAGGATATGCCGAGCAGCTACCGCAGTTCACCAGTGGCTACAGGAACCTGCCGCACCATACACCACAGTACCGCTACAACCCGGCAGAAGCCCGAGCCTGCTTTGCTCGCGCCGGCTACTCCGAAGCGGGGGCAGACGGCATCCTGCGCCGGGCGGACGGGAAGAAGTTGCAGGCAAAGCTCTCCTACACGCCGTCGGACAAGCTCAACACGCTTGTAGCCCTGCTGTGCGAGAGCGCAGCCGCCTGCGGCGCCGAAATCATCCCGGAACCCCTGCCCTGGCAGAATATCAGTAAGCAATTACAGGAGGGCACGCATGAGCTCACCTTCTGGGCAACCATGCCCGGCCTGCCCCTGCCGGACTACGAGCGCTTCTTCCACAGCTCCTCCACCGGACATGACGCCCCCTTCCGCCTGCAATGCCCGGAAATGGATGCAGCCATTCGCGCTGTGCAGCAAGCAGCCTCGCCACGGGAAGCGGCGGCAGCCTGCGCACGGGTCGATTCCCTCATCCACCGCGAGGCCATCTGGCTGCCGGGGTGGATGGAAAACCGAGCTCAAATCGCCGCCTGGCAGCACGTGCAGCTGCCGCCGAACTACAGCGGCCCCTACGAGGTGGCAGAATCACACCAGCTCTGGCTCACACAGCCATGAAAAACCGCCGTCCCCAGCAAAACCCGTGTGCGGCACTGGCTATCACCCTTTGCCTGCTGGCCGCCATGGCCTGCGCGGGGCTCCATCTGGTTGAATGGCGCGCACCCTCAAACGGCAGCAACCTGCACGGCTTTTTCGTGCCCCCGCCGGAGAAACACCCTGCGCTGCCCATTGCCTGCCGTGTCCCGCCGCAGCTTACCGACCCGCAGCCGCTGGCGGAGGGTAGCGCCTACCTCGAAACGCAGGAGCTCGCCCCCATCGAGCCGGAGGAAGCCCCCCTGCTCAGCGAGACTGAGCCGCCACTGCAACTGCCGACAGAGCTGGCCTATTCCCCGCCGCCTGCTGCCGCAAAGCCGGCGGAGCCTCAGCCCGTTGCGCCGCGCCCCATAGCCCGCGATACCCCCACCCGGCTCAGCTCAACCCCGCCGAAATTGTTACACGCGCCGCACCCGGACTATCCGCCAACCCTGCGAGCATCCCGCCGCAGCGGCAGCGTGCAGGTACGCATCCATATCGACGCCTCCGGCAAGCCGACTGCTGTGGACATCCTGAGCAGCAGCCACCCCGCCTTTGCCGAGGCCGCCCGTCGCTGCATTCTGGGCGCATGGAGATTCGCCCCCGCGCTCAGCGGCGGGCGTGCACAGGCATCCACCGCCCTGCAAACCATCCGCTTTTCCCTCTGATTCCCCCATTTTTTGATAAAGTCTGTTTTTTAACATGATTTCCTGCTTGACGCGGCGGGGAATGAGTGCTAGATTAGGAGAAGTGACGATGAAGAGCGTTGTACAGAAATTGACTGCGTTGGCCATGCTTGCAGGCGGGCCTGTGATGGCGGAGGGACACCATGAGGGGCTTTCCATGAATGCCCCGGTGCTGTGGGAAATTCCGATTCCCTTCTGGGAAGGCCACAGCATCCCGGTTAACAACTCTTTGATAATGTTTACACTGGCCGTGCTGTTACTTGTAGTGGTGCTGCGCCTGGCCACACGCAAAATGGAGCGCATTCCATACGGCTTGCAGAACTTCGTGGAGTGGGTGTTCGAGACGCTCTACAACTTCATCGAGGGGCTTGCCGGCAAGAAGCTGACAAAAAAATATTTCTGGTACTTTGCCACCGTCTTCCTGCTCATCCTCACCAGCAACTACATGGGGCTCATCCCCGGTGTCGGTGAAATCACCTACGATGGCCAGCCACTCTTCCGCGGTGCCAATGCGGATTTGAACGTCACCCTCTTCCTAGGCTTCCTCTACGCCATCCTCTGGTTCATCTGGAGCATTCGCGAGCAAGGCATTAAGCATTTCCTCGGCCACATCTTCGGCGTGAAAGGCGGCCTGACGGGCTTCCTGAAATACGCCCTCATGCCCATTTTCTTCTTCGTAGGCCTTATTGAGCTGCTGTCCATCTGCGTACGCCCTGTAGCACTGGCCGCCCGACTTTTCGGCAACATATACGCAGGCGAGGCCATTCTGGAAAAGATGGGCGCCATCGGCTGGTACGCCATGTTGCCCTTCATGTGCATGGAGCTGCTGGTCGGCTTTGTGCAGGCGCTGGTATTCCTGATGCTTACCGCCTTGTTCCTCAAGACGCAGGTAGGCGGCGATGAAGAAGCTGCGCACTAACCCCCTTCCCGCCGCGCCGGATCATGCAGCAAAGACGTGACGGCAGGCAGAAGACAACTGAAATCAACAAATAAACCACATACACACTATGCTCGAAACAATCGCTAACGCCGTTGCAGGCACCGACCTGACCCCGCTTAAGTCCGCTATCGCCGTTCTCGGTGCCGGTCTCGGCATCGGCCTCATCGGTATGAAGGCCGCTGAGTCCGCCGGTCGCAACCCGGGCGCTTTCTCTCAGGTGCTCATTATCTCCATTATTCTTGCCGCCCTTGTGGAAGGTGTGGCATTCGTGGCCATCTTCATGGGCTAAGCCCCATCCGCCGGCGGCGCTGCGGAGAACAGCGCCGCCGCTTCCTCCACCTTTCTCCGAATCCACTCTCACACTAACTTCCATTCATCATGTTCACTCCGGTAATCGCCGCCAGCTTACAGGAAATGGCCGGTAAATTCGGCCTGCACACCGATATTTTCATTGCCCACTTCATCGCCTTCGCGATTCTGGTGGCGGTCGTTGTCATCTTCGGCGTCAAGCCCATCATGAAACAGCTCGAAGAGCGCCGTACCCGCATTGAAGAGGGTGAGGCCATGCACGCCCAAAGCCAGAAAGAACTGGCTGAGGTGAAGGCCACCGGCGAGCAGATTCTTGCCGATGCCCATGCCGAAGGCAAGAAGGAGATTGAGCACGCACGACAGACTGCCGCCAAGGTACAGGCCGACCTGAGCGAGAAAGCCGCCGCCGAAGCACGTACCATCATCGAGAATGCCCGCACGCAGGCTGCTCTGGATACCCAGCGCGAGAAGGATGCCCTCAAGGGTGAGTTTGCCCGCCTGGTTGCAGCCGCCACGGCTCAGGTGACAGGCAAGGTGCTCACCGAGGCCGACCACCGCGCCATCAACGAAGAAGCCATTAAGCAGCTCTGATTCGGCTGCCGTCCATTTTCCCCTTTCTCTTAACACCATGAAGATTACCAAGGAAGCACAGGCTCAGGCTCGCCGCCTCATGCGCCTCTGCACCGGCTCGGACGGCCGCTTGCAGGAGGACGTGGTGCGCCGCGTGGCTACCACCCTGTGCACGGAAAAGCCCCGCAATTATCTGGCCATATTGCATGCGCTGACAGAACTGGTGCGCCTGGAAGTTGCGCGCCACACCTGCACCGTGACAACGGCTCGCCCCGCAGCAGAGTCAGAAAAAGCCGCCATCCGTGCCAAGCTCGACCCGCGCCACCCCGGCCTCAACTATGTGTGGCAAACAGACCCGAGCCTCATTGCCGGCATGACCGTGCGCGTGGGCGACAACGTGACCGACGCCTCCGTTCGCTCCCGTATCGAGCGCCTTGCCAAACTCATTTCCTGATATACTCTCCCCCTCCTCTCGCAACTAACAATTTTCATAAAAAATCACCACAAGCGTATGAGCAACATCGTACAAGAACTCGAAGCACAGATTCGCAACGCCACCACAGCCACTGTCAGTGAGAATGTGGGCACCATCAAAGCCATTGGTGACGGCGTGGCTCGCATTGAAGGCCTGAGCAACGCCATGCTCAATGAAATGATTGAGTTTCCCGGCGGTGTCATGGGTCTGGCCATGAACCTCGAGGAAAACGAAGTGGGTGCCGTGCTTATCGGCAACGGCAACTCCCTGAAGGAAGGCGACACCTGCAAAACAACAGGTCGTCTGCTACAGGTGCCCGTAGGTCCCGGCCTGCTCGGCCGCGTGGTGGACACCCTCGGCAACCCGCTGGACGGCAAAGGCCCCATCTCCGCTGCGGACTATTACCCGGTTGAGAAGATTGCCTCGGGCATCATTTCCCGCCAGGGTGTGAGCCAGCCGGTACAGACCGGTATCCTGCCCATCGATGCCATGATTCCCATCGGCCGCGGCCAGCGCGAGCTCATCATCGGCGACCGCTCCACCGGCAAGACCGCCATCGCCACCGATACCATCATCTCCCAGGCTCGCCAGAACAAGCTGGCAGAGGAAGGCAAGCTGCCCGGCCACCGCCCGCTCTACAGCATCTATGTAGCCGTGGGCCAGAAGCGCGCCACCATCTCCCGCCTTGTTGCCAAGCTCGAAGAAAGCGGCGCCATGCCCTACACCATCATCGTGGTTGCCTCCGCCTCCGACAGCGCCGCCATGCAGTACCTCGCCCCCTACTCCGGCTGCGCCATGGGTGAGTATTTCATGGACCAGGGGCAGGACGCCCTCATCGTGTACGATGACCTCTCCAAGCACGCCGTAGCCTACCGCCAGGTATCGCTCATTCTGCGCCGCCCCTCCGGCCGCGAAGCCTACCCCGGCGACGTCTTCTACCTGCACAGCCGCCTGCTGGAGCGTGCTGCCCGCATCAACAGTGAGGGTGGACGTAAGGGAGGCTCACTCACCGCCCTGCCCATCATCGAAACACAGGCCGGCGACGTTTCCGCCTACATTCCCACCAACGTCATTTCCATTACCGACGGCCAGATCTTCCTGGATACCGACCTCTTCTACCAGGGTGTGCGCCCCGCCATCAACGTAGGTATCTCTGTGAGCCGCGTAGGCTCCTCCGCCCAGACCAAGATTGTAAAGAAGCTTGCCGGCTCCGTGAAGCTCGACCTCGCCCAGTTCGAAGAATTGCAGGCCTTCGCCCAGTTCGGCTCCGACCTCGATGCCAACACAAAGGCCAAGCTCGAACGCGGCCGCCGCATCGTAGAGCTCTTCAAACAGGGCCAGTACGACCCCAAGAGCCTCGGTATCGAGGTGATTGACCTCTACGCCATCCAGAAAGGCTACCTCGATGACGTAGCCGTGGACAAGGTGCAGAAAGTCTGCCGCGACATGGAAGAGGAAGCCACCACCAACAATCCTGGCCTGCTGGCTGCCATCGAAAGCAAGAAGGAGCTCACGCCCGAAATTGACGAGCAGCTTAAGCAGTTCATGACTGCCTTCAAATCCCGCATGACGAAGTAACCCCCCATGGCTAACCTCAGAGACATCAAGCGCCGCATCAAGTCGGTACGCAACACATCGCAAATAACCAAAGCGATGCAGATGGTTGCGTCCGCAAAAATGCGCCGTGCTCAGGAGCTCGCCCTCAAAGGCCGCTCCTACATCAGCGCGCTGGCCAACGTGCTCAAACACCTGCAGGACACCATCACCACAGGTGCTTCCCCGCTCATGCATAAACGCGACAGCGGCAAGGAGCTCATCATCGTGGTGAACACAGACCGAGGCCTCTGCGGCGGCCTGAACTCCAACCTGCTCAAAGAGGTGCTTGTTTCCTGCCCCGCCGAGGCAGATTACATGACTATCGGGGCCAAGCTCAACCCCCAGCTCATTCGCTGCGGACGCAAGCTCGCTGCCACCTTCTCCCTGGGTGACACCTTCGATGAAGCCGACCTGAAACCCATCTTCGACTTCATCCGCACAGGCTTTACCGATGGCACCTACAAAAGCGTGAAGGTTATCTACCAGAAGTTCATCAACATCATGGTACAGCGCCCGAACATCACCGAGCTGCTGCCCATCACACAGGAGGAATTGCTTGCCGTAGCAGCCCAGGACAAGATTGAGGACGAGGAAAACAGCAACTTCCTGCTCGAACCCGGCCCCGAGGCTCTGCTCAACGCCATCCTGCCGCTTTACTTCAGCAACCTGCTGGTACAAATGGTGCTGGAAGGCAAGGCAAGCGAGCAATCCGCCCGTATGGTCGCCATGAAGGCCGCTACCGAAAACGCCAAGACGCTTATCGGCGAGCTCACACTCGAATACAACAAGGCGCGCCAGACGCAGATTACCAATGAGCTTCTCGAAATCACCACGGCCATGAAAGCCATGGAGTAACCACACCACATCTATACCATCCCTTTTCAAAACAAAAAAACTCTCATTTCCCAATCATGAACACAGGTAAAATCGTGCAGATCATCGGCGCCGTGGTAGACGTCGATTTCTCCCAGTCCGAAATGCCCGCCATTTACAACGCCCTCACCGTTGATTACGTGGTGGAAGGTGAGCCCAAGCAACTGGTACTCGAAGTAGAGCAGCACCTCACCGATGGCTGGGCTCGCACCGTTGCCATGAGCGCGACCGATGGCCTCAAGCGCGGTATGGAGGTTATCGACACCGGCGCCCCCATCTCTGTACCCGTGAGTCCCAAGGTGCTCGGCCGTATCTTCAATGTGCTCGGCGAAACTGTCGACGAAAAAGGCCAGCTCGACGGCGTGAAGCGCTACCCCATCCACCGCGAGGCCCCCTCCCTGGAAGAACAGGCAACCTCCTCCGAGGTGCTTGAATCCGGCATCAAGGTTATCGACCTCATCTGCCCCTTCCTCAAAGGCGGTAAGGCCGGCTCCTTCGGTGGTGCAGGCGTGGGCAAGACCGTGCTCATCATGGAGCTCATCAACAACATCGCCAAGGCTCACTCCGGTCTCTCCGTTTTCGCAGGCGTCGGCGAGCGTACCCGCGAGGGCAATGACTTCTACATGGAAATGAGCGAATCCGGCGTTATCGACCAGGCTAACCCCGAGAACTCCAAGGTTGCCCTCGTCTACGGCCAGATGAACGAGCCCCCCGGCGCACGTCTGCGCGTGGCTCTCTCCGCCCTCTCCATGTCCGAATACTTCCGCGATGAGGAAAACCGTGACGTGCTCCTCTTCGTTGATAACATCTTCCGTTTCTCCCAAGCAGGTTCTGAGGTGTCCGCCCTTCTGGGTCGTACGCCCTCCGCCGTGGGTTACCAGCCCAACCTCGCAGAGGAAATGGCAGGCCTCCAAGAGCGTATCACCTCCACCAAGAAAGGCTCTATCACCTCCATGCAGGCTGTGTATGTGCCCGCTGACGACCTCACCGACCCCGCACCCGCTACCACCTTCTCCCACTTGGACTCCACCGTGGTGCTCGAGCGTGCTCTGGCCGCACAGGGCATCTACCCCGCTGTGGATCCCCTGGCCTCCACTTCCAAGGCTCTCGCCCCCGAGCTCGTGGGCGAGGAGCACTACCGCGTAGCTCGCGGCGTGCAGCAGACCCTCCAGCGCTACAAGGACCTCCAGGATATGATTGCCATTCTCGGTATGGACGAACTCTCCGAGGCCGACAAACTCACCGTGAGCCGAGCCCGTAAGATTCAGCGCTTCCTCTCCCAGCCGTTCAGCGTGGCCGAGGTCTTCACCGGCATCAAGGGGCAATACGTCCCCGTGGCCGAAACAGTGCGCGGTTTCGGCGAGATTCTGGACGGCAAGTGGGACAACGTGCCGGAAGGTAACTTCTACATGAAGGGTGGCATTGACACCGTAGAGAAAGCTTAAGCACCATGCCTCTGCAATTCCAAATCATCACCCCCATGCGCACCGCTCTGCAGGCGGCTGTGACCTCCATTCAGCTGCCCGCAGTTGAGGGTGAGATGGAGATTCTGCCCGGCCACGCCGACCTCATTGCAGCGGTGGCCAACGGCGAGCTCACCTACCGCCCCGAGGGCGGAGCCCCCGAAAGCCTCTTCGTAGGCGGCGGCTTCCTCCAGGTGGACAAAGAAAACGTGCTGCTGGTGACTGACACCGCACTCAAAGCCGGCGAAATCGACGCATCCGCCGTTCAGGAAGCAGTGGAGCGCGCTCAGGCCGCTCTGCGCAACAGCGACTCCGTCCTCTCCCGCGAGGAGCAGACCTACCTCGCCGCACAGCTTGCCAAGCAGCTCGCCCTGCTCGACTACTCCCGCAAGAAGAAGTCCAGAATCTGACCTCTCCTCGCCTCCACCTTTTCAGCAGCGAACCCTCACGGTTCGCTGCTTTTTTGGGTTCCATGACTTCATGGCTGCCAACACCGGCGCAAATGCACCGGCCAACGCAGGGATAAAGCTCTTTTGACAGCTGCGTTGTCTACAAAAATCAGAACTGCTGCTCAGCCTCGTAGCGCAGGTGCTCCACAGCGGTACGCATTGCCTCTTTCTGCGTTTTCCCGGCCATGGCAGCCTGTATCATTACGCGCTGAAGGTCAGTTTCCCTCGCAATCATCATGGAGATGGACATCTGAGCCTGTGGAGTGAAATAACGACCGACGGCAGGATATTTTGCATTAAGTGCATCAATTTGCGATGAGAATCGTTCACGTACCGCCATGATTCCGGCGCGGTCCTTCGGGGATTCCCGGCGCAAGGCTTCGACAATCGCGAGGTTAAGCTCATTTGCCTCTGCAATATAAGCTCCCGCCTCCCCTGTCAGAAAATCGATGGGCGTACGCTCAATAATCTTCTGCATCATATCAAACTGTTGCTCCGGGGTGGGATTTATACCGCCATCAGGCAGTTCCGCATTCAGCTCCATCGAAACGGCCGTCATCAGAATGAGATATTTGCGTATGTTCGGGGGTATATCATACCAGTTGATATGCGTCGTTGTGGACTGAAGCCCGATAGACGGAGCAATCGCCGCTTCGTTCTCACCCGCAGCAAGTGAACAAGGCGTAACAAGAAGAGAAAGGGAACTGACAATTAAAAATATTGAATATCGCATACCTATTCAAGCTGTAATAATTAATTTCAAAAGTATTAGAAAATAGCCGCATGTGTTGAGGAAGCCCCGTTTTCCGGCAAGCGATCACAAAGTTTGAGAATTTGTGTACCGATGATTGAAGCCGCGGTCAGCGTACTATTTTTTGCGTTGTTTGTCAAGTCAGTTTTTAGTAGTTTTGATTCTGCAAAAGTCACATTACAGGAAAAAACGTTGCACTCATTTCCAGGAAATGCTATCATACAGGCAGACAAACAAAAAGCACCCATCGCTAGAGTTCTACTAAAAATAACACCTGACAATATTCATGAAACTGCATCTGCCTATTTATTTGTTTCGTGCACTTGTATTGTTAGTCTGCGTCATGCCCGGCTATGCGGCAGTTATGCATTCGGATGTTTCGCGCAACACTTATGTGGATTTTGCATCGAACTCCGGGCGCTATGCAGTAGGTACAACGAACGCGCTGCTGGATCACATACGGCAGCGAGATGGTGGTGTGCAAATAGAGTACACATCTACAAGTGGTAAGAGTGACACTCCATACACCATGAAGCATGGCATGGTGAGCTTTGATTCCGTGTCGGATATAGGCAGCAGCACGGCTATTTCATACAACTACGTAGTGACTGCCGCTCACCAGATGTCTGTACCGTATCCTACGTTCACGGCGAATGATTGGGGGATTGGCTCCAATCGCAGTATCAAGTACATGGGGATTGAGGAGGGAACCAAGTTTATCCACCAGATTTTCGGCGGAAGTGATTCAGCTACGGAGCAGGACTATAAAATTTCCAGATTGAGCAAGTTGATTACCGATGTGGAGCCCGCAGCACTGTATACCGGAGATATTGGTAAGGAGTTGAAGTCAACGGCGGCGTTGGTGTATCGCGTGGGCGGCGGTACTCAGGTGACTTGGGATAAGGATGGTAAAGAAACTGAGGTGAACTACGGTGGTATGTTCACAGTGGGTGGTATAGGTTATATCAGCGATGTGGTTAAGGTTAGCGATGACTTTACTCGGGTGTATGTGACAACGGCCGAAAAAACGACCAGTGGCGGTGCAAGCGATAACACTCCTTTACCCTTTGGCTCTCAGGGGGCGGATTCCGGCAGCCCCTATTTTGTGTGGGATGATGAGAGCAAGAGTTTTCGCTTCCTGATGGAACATATTGGAACCAATGGCGCTACCTATAAACGTGGCGGTTCTGCAGCGGGGTGGACTCAGGCTCAGATGAATGCCGATAATGTCTACGTCAACATGGCTACTGTGGTAGGTGCGCTCAGCATAGATGGAGCAGAGACACCCGAGGATGGCGGCACGACTGATGCTATCAGTGGTCAGGAGGTGACCGTGAATCCGGCGGTGGGTTACCTGGGACATGACGGGGGTAATTTGGTTTACGACAAAATCAATTGGGAGAGTGTGACGTTCAGGGCAGTCGCAACCGGGCAGCATACCTGGAAGGATTTGTCGTCATTGAAGGATAAGGACGATTGGTATGGTTACGGTAGTGAATATTTGAACGCAACACCCAGTGTTACGTTCGATGATGATGATCAAGCTGTTATCCAGGAGGGAATCACCTACGCGAAGTTGTATCAGACTCAGAATCTGGTGCTCTTGGCAGCCCGTGATGGGGCTACCTACGATGTTAATGTGACCCAGGATACAGATTTGGGGCTGGGGTACATGCACTTTGCGGCCAATGGGCACAAGGAAGTGGTTTACAAGGTCAACCCGGCCGGCAGCAATCAATTAAACTCGGCCGGTTATATGGTGGATGCCGGGGTGCAGGTGGATATAAGCCTGCGCAATTCGGATACGAACTACATGCGTGAGTGGCGCAAGGTGGGCGAGGGCACGCTCAATATCTGCGGAAGTGGGGGCAATAATGAGATTTTCCTGAATGTCGGCGGCAATGGTAAGACCCTGCTGAACCAGGAGAAAAAGTACTATGCTGCTTACAATGTGCTGGTGAATACCGGCTCGACCGTTGTGATTGCTGATACCGGGCAGATTAAGCGCGACCTCACGTTCGGTAATGGTGGCGGAACACTCGATATGAACGGCAACAAGATGGATTGGTATCTGAGCGAGGGCCAGACGCGGGATAGTTTCACCATCAATGCCCTCACGGAAGAGGCCATCATCAGCAACGGTTCTTCCGAACGTGCTGTCCTCACTTTTAAAGAGAGCGGCAATCAGAAATTTATCGGCTCTTTCCGTGATTCGGAAGGTTCTGCGCTGGGCATCATCTATGACGGCAGGGGTATCTGGGAGTTAAACGGAATCCGCACAAAACTCGAAAATGCCGACAGTGGCCTTACCGTGCAGAACGGCACGGTTAAGCTCGCCGGTACGCTGACCGTTCATGGATTCGGAAGCTCCAGTTCATCAAAGGATGTTGTGGACTTTTCCACCCGTGAGAATGATTGGCACTATGCGGATGCTACCATGAATGTCACCGTGCAGAAAGATGCTGTTTTTGAACTGGAGAGTCACGCCCGCCTGATCGGAACGGTGACGGTGCAGGAAGGCGGCAAATACATCATGCACGAGGGGGTGCAGTTCGAATATGAATATATTGAAGGTGGCGAGCAGAAGGAATCCACCGCCGCTATCAAGGATTATTACGGCCACAAAGGCGATGTGAAGCTGGAGAAAGGTGCCGTCCTTTCCTGGCAGCGCGGTACCGTCGAGGTGGCATCGCTGAAGGGTACCGATGAGGCTCTTGCTCTGGAGAATATCGAATCCGCCATCCTCTCTGACTCAGAACTGCGTCTGGATGCGGTCGGCGACGAGAAGGCTTCCATATCTTCCTCCATTCTGTCGCTGCAGGAGGATGCAAGAGTGGAGCTTGGCGAGCTTTATCTGGATTCTACCGCCTCGATTTACTCGAAGGAGGGAGCAACTGTCACCATGAATGGTACTACGCTGGTACTGGGAAGTGACAACACGACAATAACCACCATGACAGCGGATTCGCCCTTGGCCCTCAGCATGAATGGCTCGGCTGAGGCACAAATGCAGTCGGATGCCGACACCGTTGATCTGGATATAGAATCCACGGCTCTGAGCGGCGCACTCACCCTCACCGGTACGCGTTTGGTGATAGATCTCACCGAACTTAACACACAGGTGAACGGGCTGGTGCGTGTACATTTCGGCGAGAATGTAAAGTTTGCAGATACTGACAAACTGACTGTAACGGCTCTTACGAATGCCGGGCAGACAGTCGGATATTTTGTCCCGGCCAACGAGAGGTTTGTCTACTTCAACATTCCGGAGCCCGCCACAAGCACCTTGTTTTTGCTTGCCCTGTCCACCCTCGCCGCACGCCGAAACAGAAAGTCAATAAATGAGTAAGCCTCCGAAGCGCCAAGCCCGTGGTTAGGAACAAAAAGGAAAAGTGAACTTGTTTTAGGATTTCTCAGTTTCCTCAGCGCAGGAGGGCGTAGGCTAGGATGTTGGCATTGATTTCCAAGGCGTTTCCCAGCTCGCTGCCGCCACAGCAGCAGCAGTTGCGGGAGTTGGAACTGTCATTCAAGCCATCGGCGGAATAGATAATCACCAGTTTGCCGTTGTGAGTGATTCCCTCGAGATGACCGGCGGTGGGTTGCTTGCCGGCTTTGAGGGAAGTGATGGGGAAAACGGTGGAGAAGATGGGGTGAGACATCGGGATAGGTTGGAGGGCACTGTTGCCGAAAAGAGCCTGCATTTCGCGGCGGAAAGCCTTGTTCCACTCAGAGCTGGAGCAGCCTGCCGAGGCAAGCAGGAAGCCGCCGCCTTCCACATATTTTTTGAGGTTTTCGCGTTCGCGAGGCGTGAGTGAGAAAGAGCCCTCGCCGGTCATGACGACAAAGGGGAAGCGGAAGAGCTCATCGTTGTCCATGCGCACCGCCCGAAAACGACGCGCCGTATTAATTCCGGTGCGTTGTTGCACGGTGCTGAGGAACTCATCGCTGAAACAGCGGGAGGTCTTGGTGCCGGCATAGATGAGATTGCCGCACTGTACCACGCCTTCCTTGGCATGAAGGGGCAGCAGACACAACAAGAGGAATATCAGAAAGATTCTTTTCATAATCAATAGGTAAAATAGGAACGAACAGCATCTCTATAAGCGGGCGGCACCTGCTCGGGCACGGCATCGGGATAGCTGGCAGTGTTGCCGGACGGCGAGCCCACCGCGCGATGCTGAGGCGAGTTCTGCTGCGGCGATGAGGCAGAGTTGCCCTTGCTGTTAGCCGGCGCCTTACCCCGGCCTGCCGCGCCGCGCATACGCGAACGGCTCGGCCCCATGAGTTGCCCGCCGCGGGGGTTCGGGCGGGCAGAAGTACCATTGCCACTGCCGGTGCCGTGCCCGGGTCTCGGTCCGGCGCTATCCTTGTTGCCTTTCATGGCGTTGAGGAGCTGTTGCAGGGTATTGCCGGCGGAGCTTCCCATGGCATTGCGGCATTGTTCGGAGGCATTGTTGCAGCTTCCTTGGGAGCACTCCTTCTGCAGCAGCTCTCGCATGGCTGCCAGGGCTTTGGCGGCATAGGAATGGGCATCTGCCGGGTGGTGAGCCTCGGCCTCAGCCGCGGCCTGATCCATCAGCCCCTCGACACCGGCCTGCTCGCAGGCATGTCGCATGGCAAAAATCTGCTGGTACATAGGGCGCAATTCCTCGTATTGCCCCAGTTCCTCCAGCAGCGGGCTGAGCGATTCCTCCCAGGCCACATATTCATGCATGATGCCGGATTGCTCTGCCCCGAGTCCCTCCAGGCGCCCGGGCTCGGAGGTGGAAGCCGCGCCGAACTCATCCATGAAGCGACGGAAGGTGCTTTCCATGAGCTGCTGGCTCTGCACCAACTGCATGAAGCGCTGCTGCGCCTCTGCCGCCCGTGCCAGCAGCGCCACCAACCGGGCTTCGCGGGTCTGCGGCGCCAGCTCGGCCGCCTGGCCATTGAGGCGTTCGAGCATCTGCTGCGTTGCCTCGCGACGTTGTTCCGGTGTAGCCTCCGCCGGAATGGCGGAGAGCTGACGCAGATTCTCCTCCAACACATTGGCCAGCTTGGCCGACAGGGAGGAGAGCTCGCCGTCCATATCAAAAACGGGGAAATCCTTGGCGAAGGTGCGCGCCAGCTCTGCAGCTTGCTCCATCGCCCCGCGCGCGGCTTCTGTATCGCCTGCTTCGAGCGCGCGCCTGGCAGCATCGAGCGCATCCTCCAGCGCCTCATAGCGAGCCAGAAACTCGTTGTAGGTGAGTTCCATTTGCAGGATTGCGGCATAGTCCTCGGCAGAAATCACCTGCACGGTGGTGGTGGGCGAAGAGACGATGTTGAAGCGGAAGGGATTATCATCCCCCACCTCGGACCGCAGCTCCAGTTTATCACCCGGTTTCAGGCAGAGAGCGGCGGTATCGTATGTATACGCAAATGTCTGCGTGCGGGGGGGCGCTTGCAACACGCTCACGCCATGCTGGCGGTAGGGAGCCAGTGCCTTGAAGAGCGAGAAACGGCTCAGGCCATAATCATCCTCGGCCTGTACCTCCACCTCCAGCGGATGCCCGACCACCAGGTAGGAGCCGTCCTCCGGTTTCTTCACCGTGACAGACGGCGGCATATCGGGCAGGACGGACAGGCGGGTCTGCACGGGGGCATCGGCCTCGCGACCGGCGGCATCAACCACCTGCATGGACAAGGTACCGGGGCTGCGCACCGGCATGCTCAAGCTCACCGTCTTCCCCTGCACAGAGCCTTGCAGGCGCTGGGGAGTGGTCTGCCCGGCAGGGGTGAACAGGCCGTAGGCGCGGGCAATATCGGTGCTGCAAGTCAGCTCAAAACGCACGGTACCGCCATCGGGCACAAGCACCTCATTTCCGCCGAGCGGCACCTGCTTCTCCGCTTCGCCTGTATAAGGCAGCGGCGTGATAACAGCCCGCCCGGAAAGGATGCGGGGGCTGTAGTTCACCGTGACAGGTACAAAATGGCTGCGGGCACGCCCATCAGCCGTAGCAAAAGCAATATCGCAGGGAGCAGTCACCTTCTCCAGCACCCTCACGCGGCTGCCGTCCTGCGCCGTAAAGGTGGGTAATTGCTGCACAGGCATGCCCGGCACGCGCAGCAGCAGGCACACCTCCGCCGGGGGCAGCTCCCCGCCCTCAATACGGCAGGAAAGTGCCAGGTCTTCCCCATAGTGTACCTGCGGCTTGGAAGGCTGCAGGATAAAATGATAGGGCGAGTAAGGAGGCACATCACGATGCGGTTGCAGCAAGCGAGCCGCCAATGTGCTGAAAGCAGCGGGTGAGGCACTGTAGAGGCCAATGAGCACAGCCGCCGAAAGAGCCGGCACCAGCAAAGCAAAGAGCCAGCGCTTCAAGGCCGGGGAATGACGGCGCGCGCGTTTCACGGCGGCGGAGGCCTGTTGCAAGGCCTGTCCGGCCAGCCACCCGGCCAAGTCAGAGTCCTGCGTGGCCGGCATGTGCAAGGCACAGCTCACCGTGCGGCGCGGGTCATCATTCAGCGCATCGAGCTCGGCGGGCAGCCGCAGAGCTGTGCGCCAAGCCTGCCACAAGACCGGCAAAAGCAGGCAGGCACCGCCGACAGCGAAGCCCTGGCGCACCCCCTCGCGCGCCTCATCGCTCAGGACAAACGCCCAATCCGTCAGCGCAGCCAGAACAGCCAGCAGCAACAGGCCGGCAGCCCACCATCCCAGCCCGCATGCCAGCTGCGCCACAAAGCACGCCAGACGAGCATTTCTCAGTTCTGTGCGGAATTTTCTCACAACAAGCCCTTTCTTCTGCGTATGTACCAAAGGAACCCCAGGCAACCTGCCATAGTGGCAAGCACCTGCCATTCAGCCCAGAGCGGGCAATAAACATCTTCCGTGGTGCTGACGCCGGCCGGCATGGCAAATACGGCAGCCAACTGCTCGTCCGTCAGCTCCGGGGGCAGCACAAGCCCGCCCGTGGCTTCGGCAATGCGGGTAGCCATTTCCGGGTCGGCATTCAGATTATCCGCCTCCGTGGGCAAAGCACGCACCCGCAGACGACACTCGGGCGAGGGTGTCCCCTCCGCCACGGCGCGCAGCAGGTATTCGCCGGGCGGCAAGGGCTCAAAGGCACACTCCCAGCGAGGAATCGAAGCCGAGGGACGCAACACGGCGGCGTGCTCAGCCACCACGCGGCCATCTGCCAGATTCACCGCCTGCACCTGCACGGCAGCAGGGCGCCCCATGCCGCGCCAGCCCAGCAAGCAGGTGAAAGCCTCCCCCTCCTGCACATCGGCTCGATCCACATGCAGCGAAAGGTCAAAACCCGGCATGAACTCTGCCGCAGTCTGCACCCACGGCAGGAAACGCCGCCAGAACTCGCGGTACATGTTGCCGTGGTTGCGGGCATCAGGGTAAAAATCCCACTTCCAAAGGCCTTCTCCATTCAGACAGGCCACGGCGCCCAAGCCCAGGCGCATGATACCGAGCATGGGGGTATTGCCCCCCTCCGTCGCAGCCAGCACACGGGTGCCCGGGCGATTCTCCTGCACAGCCCACACATCATCCAGCGCAGGAAGCGAGCCCCACACCTCATGCTCCCCGCCGGGCAACACCGTACCGAACAAGCCGGAGCTGAGGCCATCCTGCGCCGGAGCAAGACGATATTCCGCCGCATCGGCCCGGCTGCCCCACACGAAAGGCTCCATCTCCTCCATGCCCTCCAGACGGCCGCCATAGCAGCGCCCGCGGGACAGCACCAGAATGCCGCCCTGCTCACTCACCCACGCTCTCAGCGCCTGCACGGCAGCGGCATCCATCAGGCGCTCCATGCCCTTACCCAGCACCACGATATCGTACCCGGCCAGTTTTTCGGCGGTGGTGGGCATGCCGGGTGTTTCAGTCGGGGTGGCGTCATCATCCCCGGTGTTGATATGGTAGAAGCGTTTTTCGCTCAAGCGGTGCACGGAACGCACATCGAACACCGACTGCTCGCGCAGGTACTGAGCCAGGAACTTGCTATCCCAATAGGGAGAACCCTCTGCCAGGAAAACGCGTATGCGCGAGTTGACGGCGCGCACCGTAATACGGGCGGTGTTGTTATCCTCGCGGCTCTCGCCCTGCTGTGGGCTGACGCGTATGAAATACTCCCCGGCCTGAGCCTTGCGGGAGAACGAGACGGAGCGGCTCTCGCCATCGGCGAGGTTGAGTGTCTGCTGCTGAAGGATGTTCCCCTCAGCATCCAACAGCTCCACCTGCAACTGGCGGGAGCCCATACGGGTATTGCTGACCGTAGCGGCCAGATGTGTTTCCACCCCGGGATACGCCATAACGAAAGGATGCGGTGAGGTAACGCGCAAATCCGCCGCCTGCCAGGTGCTTCCCAACGGTACGGTATGCACGGGGCAACCGGCCGCACCGGCACGGGAAATAAGCTGTTGGAGTGCGCGGGGGCGAGTGTCACGCCCATCTGTTATCAGCACAGCGCCCGCCACGGTACGACCGCTGCGGCGCAATGTCTCAATACCTCCGGCCATGGCCGCCATGACAGCAGAGCTGCGGCCGGCAGCAGGCAGAGCGGCTAATTGCCCGGCATCGGTGAGCGTGCGGGCATCCTCGGCCAGCGCCAGCCAGCGGACATCGCGCTGCGGGAACCCGGCCAGGCGCTGCACCACACGCGCAGCCACGGCCGAGCGAGGCTCAGCCCCGGGGTCATCGCGCACAGGAGAAGCCATGGAGGCCGATACATCCGCCCCCACCACCCAGACAGGCGCATTGGGAGATGGGCGTTGCTCCACATGCCCCGGATTGAGTAGCAGCACCACACCACCGGACGCAGCCAGCAAAGCCAGCAGCACACACAACACCCGCAGTCGAAGAGAAAGACGCGCACAGGCCGAGGCACACAACCAGCCGATGAGCCCCAACACGACAAGCGCTATGGGGACCAGCACAGGAAGCGGAAGTATGGGTTGCAGCATCATGATACCGATGGACGTTGCGCAGCCCGAGTCGGGCGGCAGATAAGGAGTTCTAGCACAAAGAAAAGGAACGCAGCGGCCAACAGCCAGGGCCACAGCGGTACACGGGCAGCCAACGTGCCGCCTTGCACGGCTTCTTGCGCGCTGAGCAGCTCGCCCGCTACCTCGGGCGTGAAAAAGCGTAGGTCGGATTCCTCACGCGGGAAGTTCACGGCAACGGTACACAGCACACGTTCACCAACCACCCAGCGGTAAACGCCGGGTTCGGCCACCTGCTCACAGCGCACCGAGTTATTGCGCACGGCAATCGGCAGCGAGTCGCCGGCTGCATTCAGCAGGCGCACCTCCTGAGCGCTCACCCCCACGGGAGGCACAAATTGCAGGTAATCCAGCCCGGCGACAGGCTCCGCCTCATCAGCGCTGCCACGGGTATGCAACAACTGCTCCGCCAGCAGCGGCAGGTACAGGGGCGAGAAGCCCTGGCGGCTATCGCGCGCCGTGACCGGCATGTTCCATATCAACAGCTCCCCGCGCCCCACCGCACGACGCACCAGCGCCGGTACCGGCTGAGACTCTTCCTCATCCGGCGGATAACTCATCAGCACGCGAGCACCCGACACAACTTTCCCGATGTCGGAGCCGAGGCGGCGGTAAACGCCCTCTTGCGTCCACCCGGCCAGAGCCTCCGTGCCGAAAATCGAGAACGACTCATCTTCCGCAGAAGTCAATTGCGTTTTCCAATGTCCTCCATCGGTACGCAGCTCCCCGGCGATGTCGCCATCCTGCGCCTGCAACAGCGGCATCAGGGCGGTATCTTTCACAAAATCCGGGACAATCAGCACCGTCTCCCCCGCCTCCAAGCGCTCACGGATGGCCGGCGCATCTGCCGCCGTGGGGGCATGCCACACCACAAAATCCGCCGCGGTCTCAGGCAATGAGGGCAAGTACAGCGTGTGCAGGAAGGGTATATTTTCCAACGCTCTGAGCATGAAGCCCAGGTGCGCGCGGTCAGCCGCGATGGCCAAACAATCCAGCTTCTCCGCCACCGGCACGACCAGGTATCGGGTATTATCCCCGGGGAAGGCATCCGCCTCCGTGCGAGCCGTCAGCAGCCAATCCCCGCCCTCCTGTGGAGCCGTCAGCTCAAAGCGCACCGACGAACGCCCGCCGCAAGGCACCTCGCAAGGCTGAGACAAGCGCAGATTGCCAGCCGAAAGGGTCACACTGAGCGGCACGACGCCCTCTCGCTCCACCGCGCCCTGCCTGTGCTGCAAGGCCACCGTGAGCGTCACCTTCTGCCCCGGCAGCGGCTTAGCCGGGGTGAGCGCCATGGAGTCGATTGTAGTATTTTCCACAGCCCGGGTCTGAGCCACATTCACGCAGCAAAGCTTTTCATCATCAGCCATTTCGGCCACGGCCTCCTGCATTGTGGAGGTCTGGAAGTCAGAAATGAGCAACACCTGCCCGCTCGCACCGCCGGCAACCGTCTCCAGCTGGCGCCGAGCCGCAGCCAGCGCCTCGGCAACACCCGCCGAAGCAGCCGGGCGGCTCTGCGTGCGCGCTAATTCGCGCAGCAACATGGGGCGAGCGCTCTCGGGACGGTCGAACAGGAAATGAGGATACCCGGCCAGAGTGAGCAGATTGGCACGGTCTGCCCGAGAAAGCGACTGCACGGCCGCCTGCGCGACCTCCAGCGCCCTGTTCATGCGCACCTGCTGGCCGTCTGCCGCCCCCATCGAGGCGGTGTTATCCAGCACAATAACCACGGCACGGCCGCTATCGCCCTCGGCATCGCCACCAATGTGCGGCAACAGGAAAGCCCCGGCAATACAGGCGCACAGCAGCGTGCGCAGCAACAATACCAGCCAATCCTTCGGCCGGGCGCGCCGCGCCTGAAGACGCACCAGCTCCTGCAACAACTGAACAGAGCTGAAACGCCGCTCTTTCGGACGGGTACGCGCCACCAGGTGCACCACCAAGGGCACCAAAGCAGCAGCCAGCAGCCACCAGGTCGGGTTATCGAAGCTCAGGTTCATCGTGCGAGGGCATCAAAGAGGGGGTAAAAGGATTCATCCGTGCGGGCGGTCAGGTAAATCATCCCGCGCGAGGCAGCCATGGCATGCAACTGCCGACGGCGGGCGCGCATGGCTTCGGTGTAAGCGCGGTTCAGGTCATCGGGGTTGCAGACGACACGCTCGCCGGTTTCCATATCCACAAAGCGAGCCAGCCCCTGCCCGCCCAGCGACAACTCACCGGCATCAAGCACCTGCACCAGCACCACCTTGCAGCCACGGTGAAGGTAGGGATTGAGAGCTGCCTGCAAGGACGCCGGGTCGCACAGGAAATCGCTCACAATCACCAGCGTACCGGGGCGTTGCACAAAGCCGCGTGCCTGCTCCAGCGCCTGCGGCAAATCCGTTTTAGCGCCGGGGGTGTTATGTTCCAACAGGCTGAGGCAACGGTTAAGATGCGCCGTTGTCGAGCCGGGCGGCAGATAATGGCGCACCTGTTCGTCAAAAAGCTGGAGCGACACGCGGTCGTTTCCGCGCACGACAAGCCAGGCAATACAAGCCGCAAAGTGCGAGGCGTACTCCAGCTTACTGACAGGCCCCTGCTCACGGAAGCCCATGGAAGCCGAGCTGTCCACGAACAAGTGGCACTCCAGGTGGGTTTCGTGCTCGAATGTTTTGAGCTGCAACCTGTCCGTGCGGGCAAAAACACGCCAGTCGATGAGTCGGGGGTCATCACCGGGGGCGTATGCACGGTACTCCAGGAAATCGCTGCTGCTGCCGCGCCCCTTGGCACGGTGGTGCCCGCTCAACCAGCCTTCCGCCATCATGCGCACGGCAAAGCGATAGTTCGCCAGTCGTGCCATGTCCTCGGGGCGCAGTATCGTCGGGGCTTGAGCCATGAGCAGCAGGGGCAGTAGGTTACATCAGGCTATCAATCACGCGCTCCATGCTCACCCCCTCGCCGGTGGCGGTATAGTTGGGGATAAGACGGTGGCGCAACACGGGATGCAGCACGGCCTTCACTTCGGCAGGACTCACGCTGACACGGCCGCGCAGCAGAGCCATGGCGCGCGCGGCTGCCAACAGGCACTGCCCGGCACGGGGACCGGCGCCGCAGGACACGTATTTCTTCACCATATCAGGCGCCTGGGGATTCTCAGGACGCGTGCTCTGCACCAGGCGCACAATGAGGCTGTACACATCATCCGGCACCGGCACTTGCGTCACGGCGAGCTGCATCTGCTGCACCTTTTCGGCATCCAGCAGAGCTTTGGCAGACGGCATGGTAAGCCCGGCCGTGCGGCGCAGGATTTCCTCCTCCTCTGCGGGGGAGGGATAATCGATGTTAATCTGGAAGAAGAAGCGGTCGAGCTGAGCTTCCGGCAGGGGGTAGGTACCTTCGTGCTCCACGGGGTTCTGGGTGGCATACACAATGAACGGCTCGCTGAGGTTTCGCGTGGTACCGGCCACCGTCACCTGCTTCTCCTGCATGGCCTCCAGCAGTGCGGCCTGAGTTTTGGGCGGAGTGCGGTTAATTTCATCGGCCAGGAGCAGGTTGGTGAACACCGGCCCCGGCACGAACTCGAAATGGCGGCTCCCATCGGTGCTGCCCTGCAGAATCTCGCTACCCACAATGTCGGTCGGCATGAGATCCGGCGTGAACTGGATGCGGCGGAAGTTGAGCCCCAGCACCTGACCCAGTGTCGATACCAGCAGAGTCTTAGCCAGACCGGGCACGCCCACCAACAGACAGTGACCACGGCACAGCAGTGCAGCAAGCATTTGTTCCACTACATTCTCCTGCCCCACAACAACGCGGGCGGCTTCGGTTCGGATGTCTCGGATGGTACCTTGCAGTTCCTTCCAGGCTTCTTCGGGTGATGGTTTCATGATATTCCGGATTTTCGGGGTAAACTTGAGCTTGGGTTTATTCTATCAGTTATCGGATTCGAGTCAAGCAGGAAATCAGAGATTCTTCGTACTTTTTCAGTGACGTCCCATGCCATAGACGGGGCGATTGTCACTCCAGCCACGCAGTTCCCAATCTTCTTCCACGACATTGTCGGGAAGCGGCTGCCTGATGGCGTCCTCCTGATGCAGCTGCCCTCCTTCCCATGAAAGATAAAACGGCGCGTATTCCTCATGGTCGGCATTCCAGTAACCATCGACTACCATTCCGTGCCCATCCGGTGCCAGATACACGGCGGTTCTGTTCACCGACACCTGCCCCGTGGCTGCTGTTGAAAACTCATAAAACGGTGCCGGGTTAGAATGGATACCACTGTAAATACGCAACTCTTCCTGTTTCGTTTTCTTGTTGTAAATGACATAATCGCACACCTCCTCATCCGGGTCTTCGGACCTCCGCTTCTGTATTTCCAGCACATAGGGCGTCCCTTTTATTTCAGCTGCCTGCAACACGGCAGTCTTGCGCTTGCCGGTAAGCACACGCAGCCATCCCTTTGCATGCTCCCCGTGGGGTGGCGTTAAGTTTTCACCCGCGCGGTGCTTATCAAACGCCTCATCCCGATTCTCGACCTCACGCCCGACAACGGGGGTGGATGGTGCAGCAGGCTGCGTCTCTGCAACTGGCGCGGAACAGGATATCAGAACAAGCGAGGCGATGGAAACGAGGACGATTTTCATGACTTCTACTACATATATAGCGCACATGAAGGCCGAATTTGTTCACATTCCTGCCTGTTTTTTTTATTTTTTTCGTCTTTTTTTTAATTTCCTATTGACTCCACATGAATACAAGAGTATTATCCTGCTACACCTACTTTATTAGTAGGTTTTCCTCTTATGAACACCAAATATCGATTTGAAACGCTACAGGTACACGTTGGGCAGGAAACAGCCGACAGCGCGACGGATTCGCGCGCCGTACCGATATACGCCACGACCTCCTACGTATTCAGAGACAGTGCTCAGGCGGCCGGGAGATTCAGCCTGAGCGAACCGGGAAACATCTACAGCCGCCTGATGAACCCGACTTCGGATGTGTTTGAGAAACGCATGGCTGCGCTGGAAGGCGGAGCTGCAGCGCTGGCAGTAGCGACTGGGTCGGCCGCGATTGATTACGCCGTGCGCAACATAGCGGGAGCGGGCGACCACATTGTGTCGGCAGACAGCATCTACGGCGGCTCCTACAATCTGTTTGCCCACACGCTGAAAGAATACGGCATCGAGGCCACTTTTGTCCACAGCCGTAAGCCGCAGAATTTTGAAGCCGCGATTCGCCCGAACACGAAGCTGATATTCGTGGAAACACTGGGCAACCCGAACAGCGATGTAGCCCACCTGGAAGCCATTGCCGAGATTGCGCACCGACACGGCATTCCGCTCATTGTGGACAACACCTTTGCCACGCCCTATCTTCTGCGCCCCATTGAGCACGGCGCCGACATCGTTGTCCACAGCGCCACCAAATTCATAGGAGGACACGGAACGGTGATGGGCGGAGTGATTGTTGACAGCGGCAAGTTTGACTGGACACAGAATGACAAGTACCCGGGTATCACGCAGCCGAACCCGGCTTACCACGGGCTCGTCTTCAGCGAAGCCTGCGGAGCTGTGGCGTATATCGTCAAAATACGGGCAACGCTGTTGCGCGACCAGGGAGCCACGCTCAGCCCCTTCAACTCCTTCCTGCTTCTGCAAGGGCTTGAGAGTCTGTCCCTGCGAGTGGAACGCCACGTTTCCAACGCGCTGAAGGTGGTAGAATACCTCACGGGGCACCCGCAGGTGGAAAAAGTGAACCACCCAAGCCTCCCCACTCACCCCGACCATGCGCTCTACACGGAGTATTTCCCGCAGGGAGCGGGGTCGATTTTCACCTTTGAAATCAAGGGCGGAGCGGATACTGCCAGAAAATTCTGCGAAAATCTCCAACTGTTTTCTCTGCTGGCCAATGTGGCAGATGCCAAGAGCCTCGTCATTCACCCGGCCAGCACAACTCATAGTCAGCTCAGTGAGTTAGAGCTCATGGCATGCGGCATTAAACCCAATTCGGTGCGGCTTTCCATCGGTATCGAGCATGTAGACGACATCATCGAAGACCTTGACAGAGCGTTTACAATAGTGGGGGAACTATGAGCACTTACACATCCATCTCACAGTTGATTGGCGGCACGCCCCTGCTGGAACCGGTCAACTACAACCGTCGACACGGGCTAAAAGCCGGACTTCTCGTCAAGCTCGAATACCTCAACCCGACGGGCTCGGTTAAAGACCGTGCCGCCGCCTCCATTATAGATGAAGCCGAAGCAAGCGGACGCCTGCAGCCGGGCGGCACCATCATCGAACCCACCAGTGGCAACACAGGTATCGGCCTGGCGGCTCTGGCGGCGGCTCGCGGCTACCGAGCTATCATGGTGATGCCGGAAAGCATGAGTATGGAACGCCGCAACATCCTGAAGGCATACGGCGCGGAAATCGTGCTCACCCCCGCCGCCGACGGCATGGCCGGCTCCCTGCGCAAAGCTGCGGAACTGGAGGCAGAAATACCGGGAGCTATCATTGCCGGACAATTTGAAAACCCGGCCAATGCCGAGGCGCATTACCGAACCACCGGACCGGAAATCTGGGCCGACACCGACGGGCGGGTGGATGCATTCGTAGCCGGCATCGGCACGGGTGGCACCATCACCGGCACCGGCAGATACCTCAAGGAAAAGAATCCCGGGCTGCGAATCATCGGCGTAGAACCTGCGGCCTCGCCCCTGCTGAGCGGAGGCAAAGCCGGAGCGCACGCCATTCAGGGTATCGGAGCCAACTTCGTGCCCCCTGTGCTCGACCTGAGAGTGTGCAATGAAATCATCCCCGTAGACAACGACTCGCCCTTTGCCGCAGCCCGCGAGCTGGCACAGACGGATGGCGTGCTTGTCGGCATATCCTCCGGGGCTGCCCTCTACGCGGCCACACTGGTGGCACAACGCCCCGAAATGGAAGGCAAGACAATCGTTGTCATTCTTCCTGACAGCGCTGACCGCTATTATTCCACCCCCCTCTTCGGCTGATGAATACGGCAAATTACCACCTGTATCTGGTGACGGACGAAGCAGTACGCTGCCGCCACAGTCTGGTTGAAACAGTACGCCGCGCCGTGGAAGGCGGGGTAACGATTGTGCAGTACCGCAGTGAAACGCTGACACACGAAGAACAACGGGCACAGGTGCTGCCCTTGCAGGCTTACCTGCGCAGTGTGGGTATTCCGCTCATCATCAACGACAACGTGGAGCTGGCCGTTGAGATTGACGCCGATGGCGTTCACATAGGCCAGGATGACATGCCGGTGCCGCAGGCTCGCGCCCTCATCGGCCCGCACAAGATACTGGGGCTCACCGTCACGACATCTGAGCAGATGGCTGCCGTCGATACCGAGCTGGTGGATTATGTGGGATGCGGCCCGGTGTTCCCCACCATCACCAAAGATGATGCCCCGCCCCCCATGGGGGTGGAAGGCTGGGTCGACCTTGCTCGCACGAGCCCCCTGCCCGTTGTCGCCATTGGCGGGCTGAACCGCGAGCGCACAGCCGCCATTCGCGCCACGGGACTGGCCGCAGGCGTAGCCGTTGTGTCCGCCATCTGCGCTGCCGACAACCCCACACAAGCCGCACAGGAACTGGTATGAACGACCATCAACACAACACCGCCCGAGTATTAATTCGCCTGCGTGAGCAGCGTCCGCTCATCCTGAGCCTCACCAACAACGTAGTACAGAGCATCACCGCCAACATGCTGCTGGCCGTGGGCGGAGTTCCGGTCATGCTCACCCACAGCGGCGAAATTCGAGACCTGCTCAACAGCTGCGCCAATGGCATGCTGGTGAACGTGGGCACCCTCTCGGAGCCCCAGGCACAGACCATGCTCACCGCTGTAAAGGATGCACACGAGGCAGGCATACCATGGGTGCTGGATCCGGTCGCGGTGGGGCTGCTGCACTACCGCACACAGGTGTGCCGGGAACTGCTGCAAACGCCCCCCGCCATGATTCGCGGTAATGCATCGGAAATCATTGCCCTGGCAGGAGCCGAAGGTGCCCTGTGCCGAGGAGTGGAAAGCACGGCGGCAAGCGCAGCTGCCATCAACGCAGCCAAAGCTCTGGCGCAGCGCACCGGAGCAGCAGTCCTCGTAACCGGTGAAACAGACTACGCCACCGACGGCACTACCACCATCGCTTGCCGCAACGGCGCAGAAATCATGACCCGCGTGACCGGTGTGGGCTGTGCCATGGGGGCTCTGGCCGCCGCGTGTCTGGCCTGTGCCCAAACACCCCTGCAAGCAGCCGTTGCAACTGCTGCCATACTGGGCATAGCCGGCGAGCGCGCAGCTGCGGCATGCGCACGCCCCGGCACCTTTGCCGCACTGCTGCTCGATGAACTGGCAACCCTGAGCGCAGATGACGTAGCAAAGTCTGCCCTACTGGATGAGATGTGACGATTTACGCTTGACTAAAATGCCGCAGACGGTAGTATGGTAGCGTACACGTTTCTCTCACACCATGGCCACCATTCGCCCCTTCGCCGCGTTGCGACCGCCCAAGCAGTACGCAGAGCAGGTTTCGAGCCTGCCCTACGATGTTATGAACCATGCAGAAGCCTGCGCCATGGCCGCCGGCAATGCCTCGTCTTTCCTGCATATCTGCCGGGCTGATATCGATACCTCGGAAGCCGAGATTCACGACGCCGTCACCTACGAAAAAAGCCGCGACAACCTGCAGGAGTTCCTCGCAAAGGGCTTCCTGAAACGAGACGCAGCCCCCTACTATTACATCTACCGCCAAATGATGTGGGGGCGCGTGCAGACCGGCATCGTCGGCTGCGCCAGCGTGGATGAATACCTCAACAACACCATCCTGAAACACGAGCTGACCCGCAAGGAGAAAGAGCTCGACCGAATCAACCACTTCGACACTTGCTCCTGCCAGACCGAGCCGGTGTTCCTGGCCTACCGTAAGCATGAGGGCATCTCGACCGCCATCCGCGAGTGGATTAAATTCCACAAGCCTGAGTATGAGTTCACAAGTGAGGACGGCGTCACCCACCTGCTCTGGCCTGTGACTGATACCGAGGTAATCGACACTATCCGCAAGGGATTCGAAGAAGTGCCCACCCTCTACATAGCCGATGGCCACCACCGCACCGCCAGCAGCGCGGCTGTAAGCGCCAAGCGACGTGCCCAGCACCCGGATTATACGGGCGAGGAGGAGTTTAACTACCTGATGGCTGTGACGTTCTGCGATGAGGATCTCTTCATCATGGACTACAACCGCGTCGTGAGCGACCTCAACGGCATGACACCCGAGCAGTTTCTGACCACCATCGCCGAAAACTTCTCCATAGCCCCGGCTCCTGCAGGCGCGCCCTACGCCCCGCGCCGCAAGCATGAGTTCGGCATGTGCTTGGGCGGCACTTGGTACAGTATTACGGCAAAGGAAGGCAGCTATGATGCCGCCCACCCCATCGAAAGCCTGGATTGCGCCATTCTGCAAGCCAACCTGCTGGCACCCGTGCTCGGCATCGATGACCCGCGCACCAGCGAGCGCATCGACTTTGTCGGTGGCATCCGTGGCCTCCAGGAGCTCGAAGACCGCACCGGCGCAGGCGTTGCCTTCTCCCTGTATCCCGTCACCATGGCAGATCTCTTCCATGTGGCAGACAGCGGGGAAATCATGCCGCCCAAATCCACCTGGTTCGAGCCCAAGCTTCGCTCGGGGCTTTTCCTGCATGAAATTGAGCGTTAATCCTTCACACCATACATATTCTTATGAAGATTCTGATTCCCACCAAACTTGATAAGGCTGCTGCCGCCACCCTGAGCGCCGCCGGATACGAGGTCGTGCAGAACGACAGCGACCCCATCGAGGTACAAGCCGCAGCGCATCCCGATGCCGTCGGCCTCATCGTGCGTTCCGAGAAAGTAACACCGGCTGTCATCGACAGCATGCCCGGCCTCAAGTGCGTCATCCGTGCCGGCGCCGGCTACGACAACATCGATTATGTCTATGCCCGCAGCAAGGGTATCGATGTCATGAATACCCCCGGTGCCAACTCGAACGCCGTTGCTGAAGAGGTAATCGCCATGATTCTGGCCGCCTACCGCTACGTTGTACCGGCAGATGTCACCACCCGTGCCGGCGAATGGAACAAGAAGAAGTACATGGGGCGCGAGCTTACCCGCAAGACGGTCGGCATCCTCGGCCTCGGCAACATCGGCCGCCTGTTGGTCAAGCGCTTGCAGGGCTTCGAATGCAGTGTACTGGGCTACGACCACTTCCTTTCCAAGCAGCGCGCACTCAACATCGGCGCCACCCCGGCCACCATCGATGAGATTTTTGCCCAGGCCGACATCATTTCCCTGCATGTGCCCGGTGGTCCCGCCACCAAGGGCATGGTGGACGAGCGCCTTATCGGCCTCATGAAAGATGGCGCCATGCTGGTGAACTGCGCCCGCTACGGAGTGGTGGACGAGGACGCCATACGCCGCGCCCGTGAAGCCGGCAAAAACATCATTTACTGCACCGACGTGCACCCCAAGGATACAGCAGCCATGCAACCCAGCGCCGATGTGGCTGACGTCATGCTACCCCACCTGGGCGCTAACACGAAAGAAGCCAACAAGATGGCCGCCATGCGCGCCGCCTCGCAAATGGAGGCCTACTTCTCCAGCGGCGACACCTCCTGCGTCATCAACGCCGAAAAGCCATCCGACCTGAGCGCCACCCACCTGCAGCTCTCGGCCATGCTGGGCAAGCTTTGCTACCAGGCCGGCGGATGCACGCCTATCCGCAAGATTGAATGCACCTTCTACAATAACCTGCGTTCCTACCGCAAGTGGTTCACACCGTGGATTCTGCAAGGTGCCGTACCCGGTGCCGAACAAGGGCTGATGCCTGCTGCTGCCGAAGCAAGCCTGCGCGAACACGGCATCGTCTACAAAGCCCGCGAACCCATGGATGACAAGCTTTACGATGACGCCCTGACACTCGACCTCTTCACGGAAGAAGACGGTGAACAGAAAGTAACCAGCGTGCGTGGCATGGTGGTGGACGGCGTGCCCGTGGTATCGCGCATCGGATGCTTCGACCACCTCTACGCCAGCCTGCCCGGGCACACCCTGGTGTTGCGCTATGAGGACCGCCCCGGCGTTATCGCCACCATCGGTCAGATTATCTCGCAGGCCGGTATCAACATCGAAAACATGGTTGCCCCCCGCGACCCCGCAAGCGGCGATGCACTGGCAATCATTAAGACCGACAAACCAGTCTCCGCAGAGCAGGAGGAGCTCATCGCCAAGGCCATTGCCGCCAAGCAGGCCTTCTCCCTCTCCCTGTAAACAACGCGCACATCTCCCCATTTCAGCCCCGCCGTCATCAAACACGGCGGGGCTTTTTGCTCGCTGCGGCCGCAGCCCCTGAAACACGAGATTCAAACTCAGCCCGGGCAAGTAATGCTTGACGCAGGCAAGGTGTTGTGAGACAATAAGCGCGCATGAAAAAGGCCATTGTCAAAAAAGTGGATCAGATTTCGGTTTCACATTTCTATGAGAGCTACCGGAATACACTGGAGCTGGAGCTGCTGAACAGTCCGCTGGGGATGACGCGCACCATTCTGCAGCCGACGCTGAACCGACCGGGTCTGGCACTGGCAGGCTTTTTCAGCTACTTTGCCCACGAGCGCATTCAGATTTTCGGTGCGGCGGAGATGTCCTACCTCAGCACCACACTGAAGGGCGACTTACGAGTGGAACGCCTGCGCTGGCTCATGAATGCCAATGTGCCCTGCCTCATCTTCTCGCGAGGCGTAGAAGTACCGGAAGATGTGCTGAAACTCGCGGATGAGTCGTCGGTGTGCGTCTTCAGCTCCAGCCTGCCGACGATGAAGCTCGTCAACAAGACGACCATCATTCTGGAGAACGAGTTTGCGGAAAGCACCACCATGCACGGCTGCATGGTAGACGTGCGAGGCGTGGGCGTACTCATCACGGGGCAAAGCGGTATCGGCAAAAGCGAGATTTCGCTGGGGCTTGTCGAGCGAGGCTCCTCGCTCGTGGCCGATGACATGGTGCGCATACGGAACATCAGCGGCGAGTTAGTCGCAACCTCTCCCAAGCTCAGCAGCGGCTTTATCGAAATCCGCGGCATCGGCATCATCAACGTCACCAACCTCTTCGGACTCAAAGCCTACCGCCGGCAAAAGGAAATAGACCTTGTCATCAACCTCACCAACGGAGAGATGAGCGAGCTGGAGCGCCTGGGGCTCACCCGCCAGACAACCAATATACTAGGCGTGGAAGTGGAGCGCCTGAATCTGCCGGTGGCTCCCGGCCGCGATATGACACGACTGGTGGAGGTAGCAGCCTTGGGGCGCTACCTGCGCGAGAGCGGCTACGACATGGCAGGCGAGTTCAACAAGCGCCTGCACAAAGAAATCAAGATGCGCAGCAACCTGCGCGTAACCCCGGACAACGACTGATATGACACCCCTCAGCCACATTACACAACTTCTTGACACGACCCTGCGCATCAACGAAATCAAAGACGCCTCAGTTGCCCTCAACGGCTTGCAAGTGGAGAACAACGGCTGCGTCAGCAAGGTAGCACTGGCCGTGGATGGCTCTCAGAAAACGATCGATGACGCTATTGCGGCGGGGGCGGATTTGCTGGTGCTACACCACGGCATCTACTGGTGCGGGCTGCGCCCCATGACCGGGTGGTTCAAAAAGAAAATAGAAAGCTGTCTGCACCATAATCTGGCCGTATACAGTGCACACCTGCCGTTGGACATGCACCCGGAGCTCGGAAATAATGCCGGCATCGCCCAAGCACTAGGGCTTACGGACTGCCGGCCGGAGGTGGATTACCACGGCACGCTCATTGGGCAGAGTGGGGTCTTCCCCGGCACGGTAGGCGAGCTGCGTGAGCGCTACGCAGCCATTTGCGGCAGCACTGTGACCGGATATGTGCAGGATGCCACTGCACCGGCGGGACGCATTGCCGTTTGTTCCGGCGGTGCGGGCGATGTCATCTACCAGATGAAAGACAAGGGCTACACCACCTATCTGACGGGAGAGGAAAATCATTGGGTCGTCAATGCTGCATCTGATATGGGGGTAAACATCCTCTTTGCCGGGCATTATGCCACCGAAACATTTGGCGTAAAGGCGCTGGGCAAACTGCTGGCGGAGCGCTTCGGGCTGCCCACGGTATTCATCGACAACCCCACCGGCATGTAAACATGCTTATCATTGCAGAGGATTCCATCGGGGCTCGGCTCGACCAGTTTCTGGCCGCGCAACTGCCGGAGCTTTCGAGAGCCCGTATTCAGGCTCTCATCAAATCGGGCGATGTGACGGTAAACGGCAAGACCACCAAGGCAAAAACTCCGGTGGAGCTCGGCATGAGCATCGAAATCAACATACCGGAGCCGGAACCGGCTGAAGCACAACCCCAGGATATTCCCATTTCCGTTCTCTACGAGGACAAGGACGTCATTGTCATCGACAAAGAAAGCGGCATGGTGGTACACCCTGCTGCCGGCAATCCCGATGGCACACTTGTCAATGCCGTCTTGTTCCACTGCGGCGACCTCTCGGGCATCGGCGGGGTAGAACGCCCCGGTATCGTACACCGACTCGACAAAGACACTAGCGGCTGTATCGTCGTGGCGAAAAATGATGCTGCCCACCTTTCACTCACCACCCAGTTTGCCGAGCGCGACACGTCCAAAATCTATCTGGCAGTGGTGCAAGGCTGCCCCAAAGAACCGGAAGGAACCGTCTTTACCAACATAGGCCGCCACCCGGTCAACCGCCTCAAGATGGCAGTTGTCAACCCCGGCTCAGGCAAACCGGCCATTACTGACTACAAAGTGCTGCGGCATGATGCCTCGACTAACTCCAGCCTAGTGATGTGTACTCTGCACACCGGGCGCACCCACCAGATACGAGTACACATGCTACACCTCGGCCATCCGCTCATCGGCGACCCCATTTACGCCCACCCGCAGAAGCAGAAAGCGCGCCCGGGCAGGCTGATGCTGCACGCCTGGCGCTTAGCGTTCAACCACCCGGCAGACAAGAGACGCGTGGCGTTCCAATCCCCCATTCCGCCGGAATACACACCTTGGCTTATCGACCTGACTCTGCCGGACTGGGAGGAAAGCCCCCATCTGCATCAGCGTTTTTGACTTTTCGAGGCCGAGACTTCGTGGTAATAATGACTTAGCTATGACCACGACCGCCTCAGGCTTTACTCAGCCACCCTTACCACAGCCCCACGAGCAGGAGCTTGTCTCGCTCTTTCTTAAATTCATCCGCTCTATCCGTGACCAACAGCTGCCGGATTCGCTCTCGAGCGTCTGCCTCAGCCCCGCTCCCCGCAACCATGCACACGGGGCTCAGGAAAGCACCACATTCATCCGAGCCTTGCAGGCAAGCCTCAACGCCCGCAAACACCGCCGCCCCTCGACTCTGGCCGACCTGCGCTCGTATACTACCCGTATCCTGAAATTCTCCCGATGGGAGGAGCGCGACATCCGCAGCATCTCCTGCCGGGAATGCCGCAATCTTCTCAATACCCACTTCGGGAAAAGTGCCCATATCTTCGGCAAGGCGCGCACCGTACTGCACAGCATCTTCTCGCACGCGGAGCGGCAAGGGTGGTGCGAGCATAACCCCGTAGACGGCATTGACACACGCCCCCTCTACGAAGAGAAAATACGAGCACTCACGCTCAAAGAGATACGCGCCCTGATGGAAGCAGCTGACACCGAAAACCTGCGGGATATGGATGCAGCCCTACGTCTGATGCTCTGGTGCGGTGTACGCCCCGGGGAGATGCAAAGGCTGAAATGGCGAGATATCGACCGCCGGGAGAATTGTGTCTACATTGACAGCAATGCCAGTAAAACAGGCGGTACGCGCGCCATCCCCCTGCGAGGCGCCGCAAGGAAACTGCGCCGCATGCAGTTTCCGCCGGAAGAACGCATTGCGCCGCGAAACTGGTTGCGGCAGTGGGCACGCCTGCGCCGCCGAGCCGGGCTTCTGCACTGGCAACGAGATGCCCTACGCCACACATTCGCCAGCTTCCACCTGAAATACTTTCACAATCTCTACTTATTGCAGGAAGAAATGGGGCACAGAGATTCCCACCTGTTACGAACTCGATACCTTAATCTCCGCAATATAAGTGCCCGAGGGGCACATGTCTTCTTCAACATGGAATAAAGCGCGAACGCACTTTGGGCTTGCGGCATGGGGTCTTTGCCGTTAGAATGGGGGCGAACAATGGATTACGCACCGCTGATAGAGAAGCGCCGCGCGCGCCTGGCTGAACTGGAGGCTGCCATAGCAGCCCCCGATTTGTTTGACGACCGCTCCCGGGCGGAGGAAATCATGCGCGAACATCGCCGCACGCAGGAACTGCTGCGCAGCTGGGAAGAGCTGTGTACCGCCGTGCAGCACAGAAGCGAAGCCGAAGAGCTGGCAGCAGGCGAAGATGCAGAAATGGCTGAGATGGCGGCTCTGGAGCTCGAAGAACTCACTCCGCGTATTGCCAAACTGGAAGAGAGCGTACAGTATAGCCTGCTGCCGCGGGATGTAACGGAAGACCGCGATGCCATTGTCGAGATACGCGCCGGCACCGGCGGCGACGAAGCGGCACTCTTTGCCGGCAACCTGCTGGGCATGTACCAGCGCTACGCCGAAAGCCGAGGCTGGCGGATGGAAGTGCTCGATGCCAGCCCCAACGACATCGGCGGCTTTAAGGAAGTAACAGCCCGCATCAGCGGCGAAGAGGTGTTCCGTTTCATGAAATACGAAAGTGGCGTTCACCGCGTGCAACGAGTGCCTGCTACAGAAACGCAAGGTCGCATTCACACCTCCACCGCCACCGTGGCTGTACTGCCCGAGGCCGAGGAAGTGGACGTAGAAATACGCCCGGAAGACCTGCGCATTGAAACATGCCGAGCCGGTGGCGCCGGTGGCCAGCACGTGAACCGCACGGAATCAGCCGTGCAGATTTTCCACCTCCCCACCGGTATCATGGTACGCTGCGAAGACGGCCGCTCGCAGCTTAAAAACAAGGAAACAGGCCTGCGCATTCTGCGTGCACGCCTCTTCGAAATGAAACAGAGAGAAGCTCAACAGAGTTACTCTGCCCAACGCCGCGCCCTCATCGGCTCCGGCGGACGCGAGGAAAAAATCCGCACCTATAATTTCCCGCAAAACCGCCTGACAGACCACCGCATCGGCTACACGGCCTACAACCTCGACATCGTCATCAACAGCGGCGCGCTCGATGACATCATCTCCCACATGCAGCACGCTGAAATGCAGGAACGCATGGACGAACTCAAGTAATGCCATGAAAACGATACAGGATATCCTCACCAGCGGAACCGCCTACCTGGAAGCCCGTGGCGTGGAAGGAGCCCGCCACTCCATGCAAAGCCTGCTCGTGCATGTGTTGGGCAAAAACAAAACATGGCTCTACCTGCACTATGATGACCCGCTGAGCGAGGAGCAACTCGCCCCACTGCGTGAACTGCTGCGCGAGCGTGGCAAGGGAGTACCGCTGCAACACCTGCTGGGCAGCACAGAGTTCTACCGCCGCGAGTTTCGCACCGATGCTCGCGCCCTCATCCCCCGCCCCGAAACAGAGGAGCTCGTGGAAATGGCGCTCAACAAGGTAGCACGCAAGGAAGGCTTGCGCCTGCTGGACATGGGCTGTGGCTCCGGCATCATCGGTATCACCCTGGCGCTAGAGCTAGCCGCCCTTCGTCCCGAAGTGGTCATGATTGACATTTCGGAAGCCGCCCTGTCGCTCACGCTGGAAAATGCCTCGGCTCTCGGAGCACGCGTCAAAACATACCGAAGCGACCTCTTTTCCGCCTGGCACCCTACTGAGGACAACGCCGTTGTCCCCCCTGACGGCTTCGACCTCGTGCTGGCTAACCTCCCCTATGTACCCGACGGCGAACAGGTGGCAACCGAGGTGACGCACGACCCGGCCACAGCCCTTTACGGCGGCCCGGATGGGCTGGATATCGTACGCCGCTTCCTGCAGGAAGCCCGCCCGCATCTGGCGGAAGGCTGTTTGGTGATGCTGGAAGTTGGTCACGACCAGGGAGAAGCGACGGCGAACATCATGCGCGAACTGGGCTACCTGAACACATGCGTACTGACGGATATGAGCGGCAAGCCCCGCTTCCCCATGGGATATGCGGCAGCTGCTTTTGCACCGGCTCATCAGGCAACCACGGAAAACGCCCATGAATGACCAGTGGCCCATCTTCCCCATTGTGCGCAACATCATAGCGCGCATGGCTCGGCTTGCGGCCGACACAGCAGTAGCCGTACCGGGGCTGATGGCGATAGCCATGTTGCTCATGCTGCTCCTACCGGACAGCGCAGCCATGCTGCCGGGCACCTGCTATCTGGCTGCCGAGCTCTGCTTTTACCTGCACATGGCGCTCCTGTTCATCACAGTTCTGTGGTGCCACGAAGTTTTGCTGGCCAAGAGGGGCAGTGCGCTTACACGTTACCTGCTGATACTGGGTAGCCTGTTTGGTGTGATTCAGCTTGTCTGCCAACTCTATACCCTCCTTACCACCGAACTGCTGTTACCGCGCCAGGGAGAGCTTTCCCTAATCCTCTGGGTGTTGCTCTTCAGCAGTATCGTCATCAATATCGGCAACATGGCCGCGGCGCCTGCCAAATGGAAGGCCGGCATCTTTGCCACCCTCTTTCTGTTGCTCATCATCGTTATCACAACAGATTGCTACGGGGCAATCATGCTTCTCAATTTCCTTGCCAAAATTCTCTACGCCATTCCGGCCTGTTGGCTCCTGCGCAAACTTTCCCGAGTAGCACCACACATCATTTCCCTACCTGAGAAATAATTTTTCCGGGGGTTGCCAGAAAGCGGTCGATGTGATATAATAGGCCGACAGATACATGAACATACCGCATGAACGCCAGTACCGCGCGCTGGAGTTGCCCGAAATCATCACCGGGCTGCTCGCCATGCTTATTGTGCTGTGGGAGGTATGTTTTGCCGGCTTAGCCAATGGAACATCGGAGCTGGAAATGTTTGAGAAAGGGCTGCACCTGCTGCTCTGCGGTGTCGTGTGGCTCAATACTGCCATTGTGCTGCTGCATTTTCTCACCAAACTCCTGCACCGACAGCACCCCGGGCGTTTTCTGGTATGGCAGCTCATCACCGGGTTAATTGCTTCCTGTATATTCTGGGGCGGTATACGGCAGGCTCTGCCCGACCACGCCTTCCCGGTGAGCATGCTGTTGAGTTTCACCATCGGCATTTATTCCTTCATTACCATCGGCGCGTTGGCACGGGCACACCGAGCACAGAACCGCCCACGCAGCAAGAGCCGCTGGAGCCCGGCCGTTATCTTCTTTACCTGGATGATAGCCTTTGTGCTGGTAAGCACCCTGCTGCTGCTCACACCGGGAGCCACACATCACCCCATCAGCTTCACGGATGCCTTTTTCACCTGCGCCTCGGCCATTTCCATTACCGGGCTCACCTGCGTGGACGTTGCAAATACCTTCACCGCACTGGGAAAGGTGGTATTGCTTGTCGACATACAGATAGGCGCCATGGGTGTGATGACATTCTCTTACTTTGTGCTGCTGATGGTGGGCAAACAGCTGGCCGTGCGCGACCGCGTGGCGATATCCTCCCTGCTGGATCAGCAGGGAGTCAATATCATACCGGCTCTCATTAAAGCCGTTATTTTCATTACCTTCAGCGTCGAGGCCATTGGCGCAACCCTGCTGTACCTGCATTGGGACGGAACACCGGGAATACCGCAGGAACACCTGTGGTTTCTGGCGCTCTTCCATGCCGTATCCGCATTCTGCAATGCCGGGATTTCCCTTTTCCCGCAGAACATGGCAGAGGCCTGTGTGGCTCACGATAAAATTGTACAGAGCGTCATGATGATGCTGACACTCGCCGGCACTCTGGGGTTCAGCGTATACCTGGAGGCACTGACCCGCTTGCGCAACAAAGTAACGGGCAAGCGCAACCCGGTACGCTGGAGCACGCACTCCTGGCTGGTGGTGCGCGTCACCCTCATTGTCATGTTGACCGGCGCCGTAGGTCTGGCCTTCCTCGGCGCGCTGGAGCCCTCTGCTCATGCGCAGGCTGCTGATTTCAACATCTGGGAAAGCCTGTGGAACACCATCGGACGCTCAGCAGGATTCAACATTACGGATATCGGAGAATACGGTCCCGTATACCACCTTTTCCTGTGTCTGCTCATGTTTGTAGGAGGCAATCCTGCGGGTACAGGCGGCGGAATATTCGCCCCGGTTTTCGCCCTTTGCATTTTGGAGGTGCTGCGCGTACTGCGAGGGCAGCAGGATCTGGAGCTCCACGGGCGGCGCATCGCCCGCAACACCGTCGAGCGCGCCATGGCCACGGTGGTACTCTCCACTTTCTGGATTGCGGCCAGCACCATGCTGTTGTTGCTGTTAGAACCCGGCATCTCGCAAGCCGCAAACGGCACCATCAAACTGCTGTTTCTGGAAATCAGCGCCTACACTACCACCGGGTTCTCCATCTGCAACCCCGGCGACCTCTCGGATGTCTCCAAATTCTTTATCAGTGCCAACATGTTGTTCGGGCGCGTGGGCATGTTCACCTTCATGTTGATTTTCATTAAGCAGAAAGACCCCTCCCCCGTACGCTATCCGGAAACACGCTTACCTCTTACCTGATTTTTACTATTATGAAGTTCGTCATCATCGGTTTAGGACAATTCGGCCGAGCCCTCGCACTCTACCTGAGCGACAGCGGCTTCGAGGTAACGGTACTCGACCAGAAAGAAAGTGTTGTCGAGGAAATCAAAAACCAGGTGGCCGATGCCCACATAGGCGATGCCACCGACATGCGCGTGCTGCGCCGTCTGGATCTCGTGAGCGATGATACCTACGTCATCGTTGCCGTGGGTGAATGCTTTGAGCGCAATATCCTTATCACAGCACAGCTCAGAGAATTGGGCGTGCAGAATCTCTACGCCCGCACCGTCAATGATTTGCACGGCAAAGTGCTGAAGCTTATCGGCATCAGCGAGCTTTTCCGCGTGGAGGACGTAGCCGCCAAGCAATTAGCCGACCGCTTTATCAATGAAGGGCTGATGCGACAGCGCCGTATCGATGCCACCCACTCGCTGGCCGATGTGCAGCTGCCCGCAGAATGGGTGGGTAAAACCCTGCAAGAGGTTGACATGCGCAAGCAGTACCGTCTAAACCTGCTGACGGTGCGTCGCGGCAAAATCAGCGAGAGCAATGCCGACGATGTGCTCGACGAACCCGAGCCCCCCGTCATTGACTCCCCAGCCCCCGACATGCAGTTCCAGGCGGACGATGTGCTCGTCATCTTCGGTAAAGATGATGACCTAAATGCCTTTGTAAAGAAATTCCATCTGTAACACCAACCATGAGTGAGCGCGTTACCCTGCCCGAACGTGTGTATAAGGGCTATATATTCGACCTCGATGGCACGCTGGTGGACAGCATGCAAACACACTACAGAGCCTGGCGTATGGCGCTGAAGGAAAACGGCGCCCCGCACGAGGCTTTTCTCTGGGATGAGTTCATTGCCCATGGCGGCATGGCGGCACCCGATATCGTGGCCGACCTCAATTCCACCTATAGTCTGAATATGACGCCAACGGTCGTTGCAACCCGAAAACGCGAAATCTATGACCATTTGCTGGAAACGGAACAATTACCCGTTATCCCCGAAACAATGGAGCTGGTGCAGCGTCTGAAAGCCGCAGGTATTCCCTACGCTATCGGAACCGGCAGCATTATTACCGGGGCTCGCGCCACTCTGCGCTCAGCCGGCGTCGAGGAGCTTTTCCCCATCATAGTAACGCCCGATGACGTAGCCCCCGGCCGAGGCAAACCGGAGCCCGATATTTTCCTGCTGGCGGCGGAGCGCATGGGCGTGCCACCCGGTGAATGTGTTGTATTTGAAGACGCCCGCCCGGGAATCTGCGCGGCCATTGCTGCCGGCATGGACTACGTAGAAGTCAGATAATTCGCATCACACAATAGAAATCCCCGTGAACAGCCATGCCGAACACGGGGGTAATTTTTTGAGCAACGGAGCAGCCGTTATTTAACCGGATCCTGCCACAGATAGGACTGCTTGGCATCCGTCAGCTTTCCATCGACGTAAAGCTCAATACGCCAGGAAAGAATATCGCCCCTGTGGCGGCGATCCTTACCGGCAAAGAAGAACTTAGTAAGCTGATTACCCGCCTTCTCGCGGGGTTCATTCATCTCAATCGTGCGAGAAAGCTCCTTGGATGCCGTAAGGGCCTGAGTGTAACGCATCACCAGTTTAGTCGGGCTGGTGGGCGAGGCATCATACCAACGCACATAGTAGTAGTCACCAACGCGTTCTGCTTGTTCCTTCTTGGTACGAGCACCATACATCAGATACTTAGCATGAGCTCGCAACGGCGCGTACTGCTCGCCCCATGAAGGAACAGCAGTCGATTTGAGAGGCAAGTCTGCAATTTCCTTAATGGTCGAAACATTGTAGGAGCCACAGGAGGCCAACACGAAAACAGCCGCCGCAGCCAGCATCTTTCTCACAGAAAATTTCATGACTCTATTCAACAACACATTTTCCCTTTTGTCAATGAAAAAAGGTTATATTTCTTATACTCTATAAACAAAACAGCGCAATGACGATGTTGAATCTATCATTGCGCTATCTGAGAGGCGGGAGTGGGATTTGAACCCACGAATGTCGGTTTTGCAAACCGATGCCTTAGGCCACTTGGCTATCCCGCCATCGCTTGGTTGCGGGGAGAGTATATACCGAGCCACCCGCGATGTCAAGGATATTTTTCAGATTTGTTGATTTTTTTCGTTTTGCTGACAAAACAATTACCGCCGCCCGGCACATGGCACAGGCGACGGCAAGAGATTTATAGCAGGCTAAGCTGCCAAGGGCTTAGTTGAACTTAGCGATGAGAGCCTGACGCTGAGCCTCGAGCTCGGCGGGAAGCTTGTCACCAACCATGTTGAACAGCTCAGTCTGGGACTCGAGCTCAGCCTTCC
>JAUNRE010000054.1 GCA_030535795.1 Akkermansia sp. | reverse complement strand
AGAACACGTCCTCCACGGGCATCAGGAAGGGCTTCTCGGTGGGACGCTCGGGAGTCGGGATGTACTCGTCAACGGCGTTCATGAGCTCAAGAATCTTGGCGCTGTACTCAGGGTCGCCCTCCAGAGCCTTCACAGCGGAACCCATCACGATCGGCACGTCGTCGCCGGGGAACTCGTAGGAGGAAAGGAGGTCGCGGATCTCCATCTCCACAAGCTCAGCGAGCTCGGGGTCAGCGAGGTCCATCTTGTTCATGAACACAACGATGTAGGGAACACCCACCTGACGGGCAAGCAGGATGTGCTCGCGGGTCTGGGGCATGGGACCGTCAGCGGCGGAAACCACAAGGATGGCGCCGTCCATCTGAGCAGCACCGGTAATCATGTTCTTCACATAGTCAGCGTGACCGGGGCAGTCAACGTGAGCATAGTGACGGTTCTCAGTCTCGTACTCCACGTGAGCGGTGGAAATGGTGATACCACGCTCGCGTTCCTCGGGGGCGCCGTCAATCTGGTCGTAAGCTTTGAACTCAGCCTTACCCTGCTCTGCAAGAACCTTGGTAATTGCAGCGGTGAGGGAAGTCTTGCCATGGTCAACGTGACCGATCGTACCCACGTTCACGTGGGGCTTGGTGCGCTGGAATGATTCTTTGGCCATAATAGTATGAAATAATTTGGGCTGCTTATTCTTGCATGAGCCGAAAAAAAGCTTCTGGCGGGATTTGAACCCGCGACCTCATCCTTACCAAGGATGCGCTCTACCCCTGAGCTACAGAAGCGTTATTGGCTCTTGTTGTCCCGGCAGGGACATGAAAGCGGGGAGAGTTTACAACAATTCACCCGCGATGTCAACAATAAATTCTAAAAAAAATAAAAAAAATATCACATCGCTTCACAACACACTGAAAATCAGTTAGCCAACCATATAGATTTTTTGCTTGAATAACGGCCGAGGTAGGTGCAGATTAAGTGCCTATGAAGACATTTGCACTCATAACCACCGTTGCACTGAGCAGCTTTGCTGCCATCGGTGCAGAAGCAACCCCTGCCCAGAAAGACGCCACCGCCTGCTCCGACCCCTGCTGTCAGAACAACGCCGAGGGTTCACAGTGCGGCAATTCCTGCTGGCTGGATATTGAAACCATCACCATCGAAGCCGCCAACGGCGACCCCATTGCCCAGTATGCCATAGCCTGGATTACTGATAACGGCACCGGCGACACGCCCGCCGATCCCGAAAAGGCAAAGGATATGTATTCCAAGGCTCTGCCCGGTCTTGAAAAAGCAGCTAAGGAGGGCAACCCCACTGCCTGCGCAGCCCTGGCTCACATGTACGCTACCGGTAAGGGCGTAGAGAAAGACCCCGAAAAAGCCCGCGAAATCATGAACTGGTGCAAGGAATGCGCTGACAAGAAGGCTGCCGAAAAGGAAGCCGCCGCGAAAGATGCCTCTCAGGATGCTCCGGCTGAAACTCAGCCGGCCTCCGGGATGTAAGCACAGTGAGTCTGTACTGTGTGGTGTACCGCCCGTTCCCGTTTCGCCGGGAGCGGGCGTTTTCGCGCGTGCAGGCGCGAACATTTCATTCGGCCTCTTCCTCGCTCTCCGGCATCAGGTCGAAGTGGCTCACCGCCATGCGAGGCTTTGTGGCCAAATCAAGCGCCGCATCCTCAACATGTGCGGGGTCTTCGTCAAATCGGTAGGCATAGCAATCCGGGCAGGATGCGGCATCTTTCGCGATGATGGCGCCACACACCGCGCACAGCTTGTAGCTGGTGGGGTCGTTGGCTATGGTGGTGGCTATCTCTCGGCGTTCCGGCTTCATACCTGCCAGTATACCCCCTGCTCTCCCACCGTACAAGCACGCACTTAGTCATATCTCGCACGCCCTCCACCCTCCCCTACACAAAAAAATTAGAACTTTTCTAAAATTTTTAATTGACATGAGAAGATATGGTGGTATGATTCGTATCCATACACCACATATAGGATATAAAGGAAAATGAAGATACGCAAACGCAACGGGGCAGAAGAGCCCTACCATCGCCAGAAAATCGAGCGAGTCATTCGGCTTGCCTTCGAGAGTGTCGGACAAACAGGCAGCGAGGTGACGACACTGGCGCTCAAGGTCGAGCAGCGGCTGGAGCACGATGCAACGGCTGTTCAGGTGGAGCACATCCAGGATTTGGTGGAGGAGACACTGATGGTGGCGGGACACTATGAAGCAGCCCGCAGCTTCATCCTCTACCGCAATGAGCGCCGCCGCAAGCGCGAAGCCCGCGCCGCCCTGTTAGCGCATTTCGGCGGCTGCCCGGTGCTGGATGCCGTTCTCAAAGAGCTGCAACAGGAGTTCGATAGTGAAACATACCCGCTGGCACAGCTCACCACGCGTTTTCTCAATATCCACCACGAAGGCATGGCGCGCGAGAAAGCCCTGGCGCTGCTTACCCGAGCCGCCGGCGAACTTACCTCGCGCGACGCACCACAGTGGGAAATGATAGCCGCGCGCTTCCGCCTGCTGAGCTTCCGCGAACATGTGCGGGAATACGAACAGAGCCTCGGCCTCCATAGCCTGTACGACAAAATCAGCCACTTTGCGCAGGAAAACCTGTATGCTCCCTGCATCCTGCAAGCCTACACCCGCGAGGAGGTTGACACCTACGAGCACATGCTGCGCCCGGAGCGAGACAAACTGCTCAACTACTCCGGCCTGGAAATGCTGCTCAACCGTTACCTCATCCGCACCCGCACGGGCGAAATACCGGAAACACCGCAGGAGATGTTCATGGGTATCGCCATGCACCTGGCAATGAATGAAGAGCACGACCGCAGCGGCTGGGTGCAACGGTTCTATGACATGCTCAGCACGCTGAAAGTCACCATGGCCACCCCTACCCTGGCCAACGCCCGCAAACCCTTCCACCAGCTTTCCTCCTGTTTCATCGACACCGTACCCGACAGCCTGGAGGGCATTTACCGCAGTATCGACAACTTCGCCCGCGTCAGCAAATACGGCGGCGGCATGGGACTGTACTTCGGCAAAGTACGCGCAGCCGGCAGCGCCATCCGCGGTTTCCCCGGCGCGGCAGGCGGTGTCATCCGCTGGATTAAGCTTGCCAACGACACCGCCGTAGCCGTCGACCAGCTGGGCGTACGCCAGGGAGCCGTTGCCGTCTACCTCGATGCATGGCACCGCGACCTGCCGGAGTTCCTGGCTTTGCGTACCAACAACGGGGATGACCGCCTCAAAGCGCACGATGTGTTCCCGGCCGTATGCTACCCGGATTACTTCTGGCAGCAGGCGCGCGATAACATAGACGGCATGTGGCACCTTATGTGCCCGCACGAAGTACACAGCGTGAAAGGCTACGCACTCGAAGACTGCTGGGGGGATGAATGGCAGGAGCGCTACCTGTCCTGCGTGGCAGACCCGCGCATCCACAAGCGCAGCCTGCCTATCAAGGACATTATCCGCCTCATTCTCAAGAGCGCCGTGGAGACAGGCACCCCCTTCGTCTTCAACCGAGACCTCGTCAACCGCGCCAACCCGAACAAACATGCCGGTATCATCTACAGCAGCAACCTCTGCACCGAAATCGCTCAGAATATGAGCCCCATCGAGGCCGTTGAGCAGGAGATTCGCACTGTGGACGGCGAAACAGTCGTTGTCACCACCACCAAACCCGGCGATTTTGTCGTCTGCAACCTGGCCAGCCTCTCGCTGGGACGCATCAACACGCAAGACGCCGCCGAGGTAGCAGCCATCACCCGCAGTGCCGTGCGTGCGCTGGATAATGTGATAGACCTCAACCTCTATCCCCTGCCCTACGCCGCCGTCACGAACCGCGCCTACCGTCCCATCGGGCTCGGCGTAAGCGGCTACCACCACATGCTTGCCAAGCGCGGCATACGCTGGGAAAGCGAGGAGCACCTTGCGGTGGCCGATACCCTCTTCGAGCAGATTAACCACGCCGCCATAGCTGCCAGCTGCGAAACAGCCGCCCAGAAAGGCGCCTACGCCCGCTTCGAGGGCAGCGAGTGGCAAAGCGGGGAATACTTCCGCCGCCGTCACTACACCGCCCCGCACTGGCAGCAGCTGCAGGAGCGCGTGGCAACACACGGCCTGCGCAATGCCTGGCTGCTGGCCGTTGCCCCCACCAGCAGCACCGGCACCATCGCCGGCACCACCGCAGGTATCGACCCGGTCATGAAGCACTTCTTCCTCGAAGAACGCAAAACAGGCCTTATGCCGCGCGTGGCGCCCGACCTCTCACTCGAAACCCTCTGGTTCTACAAGAGCGCCCACCACATCGACCAGCAGTGGTCCGTGCGCGCCGCCGGTGTGCGCCAGCGCCATATCGACCAGGCGCAAAGCCTCAACCTCTACATCACCAACGAATACACCCTCCGCCAAATCCTCAACCTGTACCTCCTCGCCTGGGAAAGCGGGGTCAAAACAGTGTACTACATCCGTTCCCGAAGCCTCGAAATAGAAGAATGCGAATCATGCAGCAGTTAACCCGAAAGCCCCTGTTCAATCCCCACGGCGATGCCGACATCAACGCGCGTCGCATCATCGGCGGCAATACCACCAACCTCAACGACTTCAATAACATGAAGTACCCCTGGGTCAGCAAGTGGTATCGCCAGGCCATGAATAATTTCTGGATTCCCGAGGAAATCAACCTCGCGGCCGATGTGAAGGACTACCCGCAGCTCTCCCCCGCTGAACGCCGCGCTTACAACAAAATCCTCTCCTTCCTCGTCTTTCTGGACAGCATCCAGACCGCCAACCTCCCCTCGGTGGGGGAGTATGTCACAGCCAACGAGGTGAACCTCTGCCTGTGCATTCAGGCATTTCAGGAGGCCGTGCACAGCCAGAGCTACAGCTACATGCTCGACACCATCTGCGAGCCCCAGCAGCGCACCGAGGTGCTTTACCAGTGGCGCAGCGATGAGCACTTGCTGCGCCGCAACACTTTCATCGGCAACCTCTACAACGATTTCCAACGCAATCGTACCCCGCAGGCATTTGCCCGCACCCTGGTGGCCAACTACATACTGGAGGGCATCTACTTCTACAGCGGGTTCATGTTCTTCTACAACCTCGGGCGCAACAACAAGATGCCCGGCTCCGCCCAGGAAATTCGCTACATCAACCGCGATGAAAATACCCACCTCTGGCTCTTCAGCAACATCATCCGCGAGCTCCGCCGTGAACAGCCGGAACTCTTCACCCCTCAGCTTATCGAGGAATACCGCAGCATGATTCGCGAGGGCGCCGAACAGGAAATCGCCTGGGGATGCTACGTCATCGGCGATGATATTCCGGGGCTTTCCACCGGTATGATTACCGCCTACATCCGCTACCTCGCCAACCTCCGTTGCCGCAACCTCGGCTTCGAGCCTATTTACGACGGCCACGACACTGAGCCGGACGATTGCAGCTGGGTGTCGCAGTACAGCAATGCCAACATGATTAAAACAGATTTCTTCGAGGCGCGCAGTACGGCATACGCCAAAAGCACGGCATTGGTAGACGACCTGTAACCCACACAGCGCATCGGGCAACAAAAAAACTCGCCCGCAGGCGAGTCTGCCATACGCCCGGCGGGCGTTTCAGAACCGAGGCGAGGTCATACGACCTCGCCTCGGTGGTATAAATCACTTCTGCCAACCGCCACCGAGCTGCGTGTACAGGGTGGGGATGCATGCCGCATACTGATAGCGGTAGTTTGCGAGCTGCTTCTGAGCCGGGAAAAGGTGCCGCTGGTTATCCAGCACCTCGAAGTAGGCGGAGTACCCCTCCTTGTAGCGCTGCTTGGCCAGAGACACCGTCCGCTCATAAGCCGCCACGGCTGCCTCCTGCTGACGGATGACATCACGCAGCTTACGGCGCTGGGTGAGAGTACTGGACACCTCTGCCAGAGCATTAAGCACAGCCTGCTCATACTCAGCCTTAGCGGCAAGGAAGTTCTCCTTCTTGGCTCTCTCGTTCGCGGTAAGCTTACCGGCCTGGAAAATCGGGCCGGAGAGATCAGCACCGATACCCCAGCCATCCACCGAGCGCTTCAGGTTGGGGAAAGCGAAACCACCGGCACCGGTGATATTGACGCTGGGGAAGTAGCTGGCAATAGCCACGCCCACCTCGGCATTGGCGGCGCGCAGCGCCTGTTCCTTGGCGCGGATGTCCGGGCGGCGGTTGAGCACATCTGCCGGTATACCGGCTGCCACGCGCGAGGCATTCATGTAAGCCTTCAGGCTGCCGCTGCGTGCAATGCGGCCGGGGGTACGCCCGGCAAGCATGCTCAGGGTGTTCTCCAGGGCTGCAATCTGCATTTCAAGCGCGGGAGCCTCTGCCTGAGCGGCAGCCAGGGCGCCCTTTGCGCTGGAAACCTGCAAGAGGTCCACCACGCCTTCCTTCAACTGGTCGTTGAACAGCTTGAGCGTGTCGCTGTATGACTCCACACTGTTGCGGGTGATGCGCAACTGCTCATCGAGCATGATAAGCTGCAAGTAGCCATTAGCCACCTGGCGCATCAGGGAGATACGCAGGTTATTGAGCTCCTCCTGAGCTTCCTGAGCGGAGGCTTCAGCGCTTTCCACACCACGGCGCAGCTTACCCCAAAGGTCAATCTCCCAGCTGGCGGTCACACCGGCCATACCGGATTTGGTGGAAGCGTTATCGGTGTCCACAAAGGTGGCGCCACCGGCAGAATTCACACCACCGCTGGCCGTAGCAGCGTAGCCCAGTCCGGGGAACATGGGGGCGCGGGCAATCGTCACATACTGGCGGGCAGCCTCCACATTGTGGCGCAGCGCCTCCATGCTGCGGTTGTGTGCAAACACATCATTGAGCAGAGCCTGCAAATTGCGGTCTCGCATCACGGCCTGCCAGGGCAGGTCGGACATGTTGCTCTTGCTGATGCCGGCACCGCGGAATGCCGCGGGTACTTCCATCTGGGGTTTCTCCCAGCTCGGGCCGAGCGTGCAGGCCGTGGTCATTACCACCGCGCCGGCCAGGATCATTAATGCGCTTTTAGTCATATATGTTGTTTAGGGGGGTTAAGAGTTAAGTTGTTGAAGGTTATTTAAATCACACGACATCATCATCGGCGTGCTCAATGAGATAACGGCGGGCGCCCTCTTCATCAGGGTCTTCAGCCATTGTCTTTCTCTCGAACGTAATGCGGAAGAGACGCATGATGAATACATAGGAACAGGGAATGAGGAACACACCCACCAGGGTTGCCACCGTCATACCGGCCACCACCACCACACCGATGGCGTTGCGAGCCAAGGCACCCGAACCATCCGACAGCACAAGCGGAATACAGCCCAGAATGAAGGCCAGCGAGGTCATGATGATGGGGCGCAGTCGCAGGTTAGCTGCAATCAGCGTGGCGTCCATCAGGCTCTTGCCTCGCTCCATCTCCAGGTTGGCGAACTCCACAATCAGAATGGCATTCTTAGCTGCCAGACCCACCAGCATGATGAGCCCCACCTGAGCATAGAGCGTGAGGTCGAGGTTCCACACATACAGGCCCATATAGGCACCGAGCACAGCAATCGGCACCGTCATGAACACCGAGATGGGCAGCGACCACTTCTCGTACAAGGCCACAAGAATGAGGAAGGCGAAGAAGCCGGACATGCAGAAGATGGTGCCCAGGCCGGTGCTGTTGCGCACTTTGTTTTCCTGGAAGGACATATCCTGGTAGTCCATGCCGACTTTTGTCTTGTCCATCGTCTGCTCGAACACCTCCTCCATGGCTTCCATGAGCTGCTGGGTGGAGTAGCCGGGCTTGGGCATGACGTTGAGCTTGGCGGCATTGTAGCCGTTGTGGTGCATCACGAACTCGGTATCGGCAATATCATCGATACTGACGATGGCATCAAGCGGCACGCGCTCACCCTTCTTGTTGATAACGAAGAAGCCGTTGAGCTGGTCGAGATTCATGCGGTCGGCACCGCGAGCCTGCATGAACACCTGCCACTGCTGGCCGAATGCGTTGAAGAAGTTGACGAAGCTGGAGCCATAGTAGGAGGCCAGCACGCCGTAGGCATCGCTGATGCTCACGCCATACTTCTGGCACTTGGCGCGGTCAAGCGTCAGGAACTTCTGCGGCACATCAGCCATCATCATGTCGCGGCACATAGCCACTTCCTTGCGAGCGCCTGCGGCCTGGTTGAACTTCTGCACCTGCTGGTAGAGGAAATCCACACCCTGCCCTTCCAGGTCGGTCAGCACCATGGTGACACCGTTGGCGGTACCCACACCGGGAATTGCCGGGGGAATCAGCACCATGGGGATACCGTCCAGGCCGGCCATGGCGCAGCGGGCAGTCAGGCGCTTCTGCACCTGCTCGGCAGATTCCGAGCGCTCGCTCCAGTCCTTGAGCTGCACGAAGGCAATGGCAGCGCCGGGGGTCTGCACCATGTTGAGGATGTTGATACCCACCACGGAGGTCAAGTTCTTAATGGCCGGGTCCGGGGAATCAGCCGGGCCGGCGAGGGCGCTCTCGAACTTCTGAGCCTCAGCCATGGAGCGCTGCAGGGAGTTCTCGGGCTTCATCACCAGAGCCGCCAGCAGGAAGCCCTGGTCCTCATCGGGCAGGAAAGCGCCGGGCACCTTGCTGCTCACCGGGACAATAGATACCCAGAGCAGCAGCAGGATGGGCATGGAAACCACCAGCTTACGAGCCAGGCCGCCGCAAATGCGGGTATACACGCTTGCCGTATTATCGTACGCCTTGTTGAACAGGCGGAAGAAGGGCTTGGCAATGCCGTGGTTGAGCTTGAACACGATGCGGCGCAGCGGGTTCTCGGGCTCGGTGTTCGCCTCTTCCTTGCTCTTGAGCATGAGGGCGCAGAGAGCCGGCGAGAGCGTCAGGGCGTTGAAAGCCGATATGAGCATCGAAATAGCAATGGTGATAGCGAACTGCTTAAAGAGCGTACCGGTAATACCTTCCAGCATGAGCGAAGGCAGGAACACGGCTGCCAGCACCAGTGCAATGGCTATCACAGGTCCACTCACTTCCTGCATGGCGGCAAAGGATGCCATACGCGGGTTAAGCCCCTTTTCGATGTGGTGCTGCACGGCCTCCACCACCACGATGGCGTCGTCCACCACCAGACCAATGGCCAACACCATACCCAGCAGGGAAATCGTGTTGAGCGTGAAGCCCAGCAGCGGGAATACGCAGAAGGTGGAAATCAGCGATACGGGCACGGCAATCAGCGGAATCACCGTGGCGCGCCAGCTCTGCAGGAACAGGAACACCACCAAGGCCACCAGAACAATAGCCTCGATAAACGTCTGCTTAATCTCCTCAATGGAGTAACGCACGGAGGTGGTGGTATCCAGCGACACGCTGCCCTCAATACCCGGGGGCAGAGCCTTGCCGGCCAACAGGGCGCTCACGCGGTCTACCGTTTCGATGGCGTTGGAACCGGGGGACTGGAACACAACCACGCTGGCGGCCGGCTTGCGGTTCAGACGCCCGGTCACAGAATAGTCGGCCGAGCCTAGCTCAATCGTGGCAATATCCTTCAGGAACACCACCTCATTGCCGCGCTGGCGCACGATAATCTGCTCGAACTGCTCCGGGGTGGACAGTCGCCCCTCGGTGCGAATGGTCACGGTTGTTTCCTGGCCATCCGGCACGGGGTCAGCACCCACCTTACCGCCGGGGTTGGTTATATTCTGCTGGCGGATAGCTCCCTGCACCTCATTGAGCGAGATGCCGAAGTGGGACATCTTCACCGTATTGAGCCAGATACGGATAGCGTAGCGGCCGGCGCCATACACCGTCACCTCCCCCACACCGGGTACTCGCTTAATCTCATCGAGCAGCTTTACCTGCGCATAGTTGGCCAGGTCCACGGAGTCGTAGGTGCCATCGGGCGAGGTAAGCGAGTAGAGCATGAGCGGCAGACCGGGCTGCTGGCGAATGGTGATACCGGAGTTCAGCACCTCCGTGGGCACCTGCGACTGAGCCTGACCGTAACGCATGTTGGTGAGCACCTGGTCCAGGTCGGTATCGGAGCCGGGCTCGAATACCACCTGCAGGTTGTACACACCGTTGTTGGACGAAACGGAGGTCATGTAGTCCATGTGGTTCACGCCGTTCATCTGGCGCTCAATGGGCGTACCGACGGAGTCTGCCACAGCCTGGGCATCAGCACCCGGGTAAACAGCCGTCAGGTTAATGGTGCGGGGTGTAATCTCGGGGTACTGCTCGATGGGGAGATTCATCATGCAGACAACACCCAACATGGTGGTCAGCACGGCGATAACCGTGGCAATGACCGGGTGTTTAATGAAATAAGCACTCATTATTTCTTGCAGAAATGGGGGTTACTCGGACTTAGCAGTTACCGAGGGGGTGGTGGTCATGGGCTTGCGGTAGTCATACGCTGCCGGATTGGGCGCAATCTCGGCAAAGCCGGCAGGTGCTCCGGCCTTCTTCATGCCCATGTTGATGTTGGCATAGATCTGAGCCATCTGACCGCCTTCCACAATGACGGGAGCGTCCAGCGGGTTATCGTAGCCGATTCCCTTCAGAATATCAGCCAGCGTCATCACCTCACCATTGCCATTATTAATGGCACGGGCAGTCACCACCTGCATGGGCATCACAGCCTTGCCGGCTCCGCTCGGCATCTCCAGCGCAATCTCCTGCCCCAGTATCACGTCAATGCCGTAGGGCTGGTTATCCTTACCCACCACATAGATGAAGCGGTGGTTCATGGAAGAAAGAATGGCGGCCTTGGGCACCAGGAAAGCATCCTTCACCTCGCTGACCTTGGCGCGCACCTGGACGGAGGCACCCGAGCGCAGGCGCAGTTCGGCATTGGGGATTTCACCGATGAAGTTCACGGTACCGGTGGAGGTGTTCACCTCGCTGTCCATCGTCTTAACGACACCTTTCTTGCCATACAGGGTACCGTCCTCCAGTATCACATCGAACTCAGTAAACGGAGAATCCATATTCTCACCGGCGCGGAAGTTGGTCTGCGTGACGATATCGAGCACATGCTTGCCGGTCACAACAAAGTCCACGCGGATGGGGTCGATGGCGCTCATGCGGGTCAGAGTCATGGCACCGGGGGACACGTGGTCGCCCACACTCACCGTGGAGGCTGAGGCATAGCCGTCAAACGGGGCGCGAATGCAACAGCGGTCCAGGTTAATCTGCGCATTATCCAGCGCAGCTTCGGCCTGCTTCACCTGAGCCTTGGCGGCGGCCAGTGCCGCTGCGGCGCGCTTCTTGGCATGCTCGGCATCGCGGAATGTCTTATCGGAAACAGACCCGCTCTTCACCAGTTCGGAGAAGCGTGCCAGGTCCTGTTCAGCCTGAGCCTCAGCCACCTCTGCCTGCAACACGGCGGCCTTAGCAGCCTCAAGGTTGGCGGCAGCCATATCCACAGCGGCTTTGTACGTCACATCATCAATGCGGAAAAGCACCTCACCCTTTTCGCAGGGCGAGCCGTCGATGTATACCTTCTGCACAATCTTGCCGCTCACCTCAGGCTTAATGTCGGCCTGCTCAGTGCCGCGCAACTGGCCGAACCAGGTGGCATACACCGGCACCGTCTGCTGCTGCAGTTTCATAACCGATACCTGCAAGGGCGGCATGGGCTGGCGAGCCTGCTCTTCATCGCCTCCGAAGAAGTCTCTTGTCACACGTTCCAGAAAGCCGGGCTTACCATCCTCGCTCTCTCCACAGCCGGTCAGCCCGGCCACAACTGCCCCACTCAGGGCCATCATTGCTATCTGTTTCGCTTTCATTGAGTTAAATCAGTGTAAAAAGTTTTATTTAATGTTACTGTACACGCGCTTCAGCATGTCAAAAAGCTGCCCCTCTTCTTCGGGCTCAAAGCCTTCAAACATCTGCCCCGTGATTCGCTCGATGTGCTCGGACAGTTTCTCGCGGCACTCATGCGCCTTTTCCGTCACATACGCATTCTTTACGCGGCCGTCACTCGCGTCAAAGGCCGTCCTCACAAAGCCTTTCTCTTCCAGCCGCTGCAGCAACCCTTTCGCCGTGGTATGCGACACATTCAGGTACTGCTCGATGTCTCGCTGCGATACAGGCCCGCCTCCGCAGGCCTCCAGGTACATCAGCACGCGACCCTGCGCCGCCGTTATCGGTACGTTGGCATGAACCGAGAACAGAGTCGACACGCGATCTGCTATCAGCTTCATCAGAAACGATACGGCTTGACGGTTCTGCATCTTATCCATGGCTCTATTCGTTATGAAGCACGCTTCATATCACAGCACAAAGTATACTTCCCAACGAAAAAAAGTCAAGAAAAAATAAACAATTTTTTGTATTGTATCGCGCCATATCAGCACTCATTGCCCAGGCGGCGGTAGCGGCGAAATATCTCTTCACTCTGCGCATCCTCAGTGGCCAACTCATTGAGCATGATATCGCGCATAGCCACGGCAGCTGCCAGAGACGCCTCGCTTGAGCCGTATTTCAAATCCGAAAAATAACGCACGAAGCGTTCACCTCCACGCGTAAGGCATAGCCGCCAACCTTTGAAGGTGTAGCCGCTTCCCCTTTCCTGCCCGTATCGGGTAATGTGTTTTTCCTTTTTCATAATGCTCTGCGGCTATTTTATGAAGCACGCTTCATTTGTCAAGCGTTTTGTTCAAATTTGGAAAATGTTAATTCTAATTCACAAATTTTCCCAAAGATGGGAGACTAAGCCGAAGCCCTATCGGCATACAGAAGAAAGGCCTGCCGTGTGCAGACACACGGCAGACCCATCAGAAACAACCAAGGAAAATCTTTGGTGTAGGGCGGCTTAGGCCTTAGCGGCGCGAACCTTCTTAATCATCGAAGCCACAGTCTCGGAAGGCTGGGCACCGTTGGCGATCCACTTGTCAACCTTCTCCAGATCCAGGGTGTAGTTCTCACCCTCGGCCATGGGGTTGTAGGTACCCACCTGTTCAATGAAGTCGCCATCACGGCGAGCGCGGCTGTCAACGACAACGATTTTGTAGTAAGGACGGTCCTTAGACCCCTGACGGTTGAGACGGATTGCTACCATAATAAAAATGAATGAGATTGGTTGTTCCCCGAGCCGCGGCCGATATCATTTTTCCAGGCTCGGCGGCAAGGCGGGACGCCAAGTTAGCACAATGCGGCCGCATTGTCAAGCACAAAGTCATAAAAAAACACATTTTATTCGGGATAGGGCACAATTCCACCTTTACAGATGGGGTTGGCGTAGGGTAAAATGAGTGCGTATGAAGAGCCACATTCTGCTTTGCCTGCCTCTGTTATTCAGCGCCTGCGCTGCCCCGCACACCACACACCGCCCGGTTCGCACACAGCGCACCTTGTCGGCAAGCTTCAACGGCATCAACCTTGACTGGCTGGGGCGCCGCATCTGGCAGAATGAATGCGCAGGGAGTGTACCCGGGCTGGTAAGCTGGAATGCGGGTGAGGGGTTCCCTTCTCTGGGCATCGGGCACTTCATCTGGTACCCGGCCGGCTACAGCGGGCCGTTTGACGAGAGTTTTCCCAAGTTTGTGCGCTACGCCCGCTCTCGCGGCGCCCAGGTGCCGAGTTACTTCAACGGCCCGGCGCCGTGGCCGAGCAAAGCAGCTTTCCACGCAGACCGCAGCGGGCGGGCAGACGCCATGCGCCGCTGGCTGGCAGCCCATGTGCAGCTGCAAACGGAGTTCATCATTCTGCGCAGTCGCACAGCCCTGCCCCGCATGATGAAGGCCAGCAGCAACCCGCAGGCCGTAAGAGCGCGCTACAACGCACTGGCAGCCACCACACAGGGGCTCTATTGCCTGGTGGACTACGTCAATTTCAAGGGCGAGGGACTCAAGCCCACCGAGCGTTACAACGGCCGAGGCTGGGGGCTGCTACAGGTACTGGAGGAAATGCGCGGCTACCCGCAAGGGCGCGCCGCCACAGCTGAGTTCTCGCGCGCAGCCGCAGCTATAATGCGCCGCCGCGTCGCCGACAGCCCGCCCGCCCGTGGCGAGCAACGCTGGCTGGCTGGCTGGCTCAACCGCTGCAAAACATACCAATAAAGCGGTGGAACAATGAGAGAAAGGCTCATTTGAGGAGTTCGAAGGTCGAATTCCGAAGTACGAATTTGAAAGTTCGGCGGCGCCGCGCGCCGCTGGGCTTTTATCAACACGCCCTGCGGGCGTGTTTTTCACCATGCCCGCAGGGCATTTTTCACCACGGCTTGTAAAGCCGTTTTTCACCACAGGCGCATGCCTGTTTTTCACCGTGAGGCGATAGCTGAACTCAATGTGGAATGATGAGTTACGAGTTAAAAGCTCGGCGGCGCGGTTCGCGCCGCTGGGCTTCTTACCATACGCATCGCCGAACTTAGACTTTGTCAATTGTAGATCATTGTCATCCCATAGAGGCTCGATAACGCGCCTCTATAGCGCATGATTGCCGGATGTATGGAAGATTTTCTTTGAAAAACGTTTAAGAATTGCCGGGGCGAAATACCGTTAATCAAGGCCACCGCTCTCCGTCACCCCGCTGAAGCGGGGCTTTTTTCTTTTTTTGTTCCCAACCACGGGCTACGCTCGCGTTGCTCGCTTACCCGTGGCTAACATTCCGTCGCCCTGGCGGGCTCATGAATTCGGCGCCTACGGCGCAGGATTTTACCTATCTTGCAGTGCTCCGCGCCGCCAAACTAAAAGCCCTCGCCAGAGGGCGACTGAATCATAGCCCAGGGCAAGCGAGCGTAAGCGAGAGCCCGAGGAGTCGGCGCGTCAGCGTCGGCACCGAGGCCGACAGCCCACCTCGG
>JAUNRE010000053.1 GCA_030535795.1 Akkermansia sp. | reverse complement strand
TTCAGGCCGGCGGGCTTGGGTGCAGCGGCACCGGCAGGCTTCAGGCCGGCGGGTTTCAGCCCCGCAGGTTTGGGTGCAGCAGCCTTGGGAGCAGGAGCCGGAGCGGGTGTGGGCTCGGGCGTGGGCTCCGGTTCGGGGGCAGCTTCGGCAGCTGCTGCGGCAGCAGCGTGCTGAGCCTCGTATTCTGCCATCTGGCGGTTGTATTCCTCCATCTGGCGGTTGTATTCCTCCATCTGACGCTCGTATTCTGCCTGGGCAGCGGCTTCTGCCTCAGCTGCGGCCTGAGCTGCGGCTGCTTCTTCGGCGGCACGCGCCTCGGCGGCGGCTTTCTCAGCAGCAGCTTTTTCCTCGGCGGCGGTATCAACTACCGGTTCGGGAGCGGCAACGGGAGTAGGTGCCTCCACAGGTGCGGGCGGGGCTACAGCGGGTGTTGTCTCTGGCTCCGCAGCGGGGGCTGTTTCCTTGGGTTTGATGGCCTGACCGCCGGCACCCAGCAGGGTGGGACGCTTGGTGGGTGCGGCTCCTGTAGCGAGTTTAACGCGGCCGGCGGGGGCTGCTGCTACAGCAAGCTTGGGGCGTGCGCCGGGAGCCGGTGCATTGACTTTAAGTTTGGGGGCTGCCATAAGTAATAAATGGATGGAGTGAAAATTGTATAGCTACTGCGGCTAGTCTACCCTATTTTTCATGTGATTGCAACAACGGATTTCAATCTGACGTCAATTTTCCTGTTTTTCCTCCGTTTTCGGCGGGGCTGTGACCCATAAGCGCAGGGTGATGAGGCAGGCAGTACACAGCAGTGGCACGGCATAGCTGCCTATTGAAAGCGCTGTATGCTCCGCGAGCTGCTTCCCGGCGGCCGGGGCTGCCACCAGGTGCCACAGGGGACATAAGGCGCTGAGGATGATGAGCCCACCCGCGCAGCGTTGCATGGGAACCCTTTGCATGAAGCCGAGCGGTTTGAGAAGCAGCATGAGCAGCAGCACCCCCAGCACAGGCAGGGCATACAGGGCGGTGGCAGTGCGATGCAGAACGTAGCGGTCGATGGTGGGGGCAAAGCTCAGGCCGTACAGGAGCATGGCCAGGGTGGCAATCGTGAGGTAAAACTGCGGATTCCGAAGCTGCTGTGGCTGCCACAGCAGCAGGGTGCCCCAGGGGAGCAGCAGGGCGAGACTCAGGAAGGCAATGGCTTGCCCCCGGCACCAGAATTGCCCGCACACCAGCGCAGCCGCAGCGCAAAGAACGGCGATGGGCAGGGCGGCTTTTTGCCGCAGCCAAATAGCCAGAATGCGGCAGAGAATCATGCCGCCTCCGCAAACTTGCAGCACCGGGAGCTGGTGGTCGGGGGCGTACATGCCGTTGTCTCCCTCAGTGGCGGGGAAGACGCAGGCCAGCGCTGTGATGCAGGAGGCCAGCGTGACCCACCCGCACCAAAGCCCGGCATCGGCCAGGCGGCTCAGCGGGTGTACGGGCATTCGGGTGGCGCCGCAGAGCGGCAGCAGTGCCCTCCAGAACTCGGCGCCCATTCCCAGTGCCGCAACAGTCACGCCGGCGGTGAAGATACCGGCCGGGAGGATGTTGTAGAGCTGCCAGAGGGGGATAAAGCCCAGGATGCGCCCGCCGCCTATCAGGGCTGCGGCATTCTGGACGTGCTGGTTGGCCATGGCGGCCAGTAGCAGAAAGAGGACAAGGGCTACAAGAAATACGCGTTTTTTCATGGTTTGAGGGTATGGATGTGCATGAGGAGTTCATGGTGGTCGGCGGCGCGTAGGCGGGGACCGAAGGCGGGCATGGCGCCGCGGCCGTCTTCCAGAATGAGACGCAATTCTTCTGCCGTGCGTTCGGTTGTTTGCAGATTTCCCACGGCCGGCATGCCGGGCTGAGCCGCGGTGTAGCTGTGGCCGTTGCCCGCCGCCCCATGGCAGTGGGCGCAGTGGATGCTGAAGAGCTCGGCTCCGCTGCCGGTGGCCGTGGTGGCTGCGCCGAAGGGCACTACTCCGGCCGGGTGGGGACTACGGGGAACCGATGGCCGGGCGGGGGTGTCGAACACCGGGCGCGCGGGCTGTCCGGCGCGGTCGAGGCCGATGCGCCATATCGCTGCCAGTGCCAGCAGCCCGGTGATGAGGTAAAAGGCGTATTTCATGCGCGGCGGTATCGGAGGTAGAAATGCAGGAATACGGCAAGCCCGCCACCCAGCAGGGCACACACCAGCACGGGCGGCCACCAGAAGCCCCAGCCATGCGGGCGGGAGCCGAAGGCGCCGGCTGTGTCGGCCCACTGGGTGTGGAGCGCCCACAGGGTGCAGGCCAGAGCTCCTGTGCCTGCACCCGCCGCCGCCCACAGAGCGGGGCGGGTAGGGCAGGGCGTTTCGCTCGGTTCCTGTGGGAGCTGTCGCTCGGTCGGCATACGGGCCTCAATGCTCAGGAATAGCGCCAGAAAAAGCCCGACGCTGCCCGTCAGCATGGCGATGTCAACGCTTGTGGGGGTGTAGCTGCCGCCGGTGCAGGCAACGGAGCGCTCGGCGACGATGTGTACGCGCTCCAGCCACATGCCTGCCAGCAGCCCCAGGCTTACCACAGCGGCTACCGGGCGGCTGCGGCGCAGGCGCGGCCACCAATAGACGCTCGGCAGTGCTACGTTGAGCCCGAATAACAGGGCATAAGTGCCCCCCGAGTGCTCGGGGCTGCGCAGCAGCTCCAACCCATACAGGAGCCCCATGGCGCAGCTGAGCCCCAGGGTGAGGTGCGCCAGCTTGTCAATAAGCAGGGTGCTGCTGCGGCGACACAGGGCAATCAGCTGCACGGCGGCCATGCCGGAGAGCAAGGCGCCGCATACAAAATACAGGGGGATGATATTCTCATGCCAGCGCTGCGTCAGGGCAAAATCGCACCCCACCACACTGTGCACGGTGACTACCAGCGGGGTGAGCAGGGCGGCCATTAGCAGGCAGCAGCGCGTCCATACCGGGCGCAGTGCCGCCGGGGCTTTTTCCCCCCATATCCCCATGAGCCAGAAGAGTACGGAGAGCAGCAGGTAGCTGCCGATGGCGGCGGCATCCCACACCAGGGCAGAGGCCAGGTTGGGCCACACCCCGCTGACAACCGGCAGCGGTACCATTTGCCACAGCATCCAAGCTCGCCCCACATGCACCAGCGGGAATACCGCTGCCGTGCATACGGCGCATAGGGTCATCAGCTCAGCATGTCGCGCAATCTCGCTGCGCCAGCTCTTGCCTGTAAGCAACAGCACGGCGGAGATGAGGGTGCCGGCGTGCCCCAGCCCAATCCAGAAGACAAAGTTCGCAATATCCCAGCCCCACGGCACGGCGTTGTTGACTCCCAACACACCCACGCCTTCCGTGGCGATGCGCCAGGCGCTCCACCCCAGCCCCCAGGCTGCCACCCCTCCGCACAGAAGCACTGCGATGGTGCGCAGGAGGGGGGGCGTGTTCGGTGCGGACTGTTCGTTCATTACGCCTTTATTCTACCAGAACCCGCGCAGGCTGACAAGCGAGATTTGCGTAAGCTATGGCTGAAGCCGCGGCCTTACCGGCGCCGTTTGCGGGGCGGGCTGCCCTGGGCTTGGGTATGGGTATTGCGGAGCTTGCGGTATCTCGCCCATTCGCGGGCAAACAGTCGGGCGGCCTCTGCAGCCTGCTCGGCCGGGGCGGCGGGAGCCAGGCCGTTGCGGGCGCGGGCGGAGAGCAGCTCGGCCAGCTCATCGTATTTTTTCTGTGTGGCGGCAGCGTTGGCGCCCTTGCTGTTCATGAGGGTGGCTTCCTGTACGGTGATTTCTGCCAGCAGCACTTCCACCCGGTCGGCCATGCCGTTTTTGTAGTGTTGTTCGGTTTCCTGCAAGTAGGCCTCCGCTGCCTTGAGCAGGGCGTTTGCGGAGGCCGAATCCTCTTGCAGCGCTGCGGTGTAGTAGGCTGTTTTGACATTCGCCGCAAGGCTTTTCCGGGTGGTTATCACGCCATTCTTGGCCTGGAGGGCGAGGTGGTCTTGCAGTTCACGGCTTTTGTCGACCAGTTCGCGGAGGCATTTCGGGCGGTTCGAGCCTTTGCTGAGTCGAACAAATCCATACAGCTCGGCCTGCTCGGCTTCCAGGCGTTCGCTGTGGCCGGCGAGTCCCGTTTCCTCTGCTGCCTTGGCTTCGCGGGCTTTGGCCGACAGTGTCATTCTATCCTGATCGGTGGGGCAACTTGTGCTGAAATGCCCCGGCCGGAAGGCGCCCGGTTCTATCAGGAAGTTCAGCTGCTCGTTTTGTGCTACGGCGGTGGTGGTGAGGGCAAGGAGGCTCAGTAGGGTGCGGAGGATGTTCATCGTTGGGGGTGGGGTGGTTAGTGGGTTGACAGAAATTGCCAGTTGAAGGGGGCTTGTGGCAGGTGGGCGGCGAGGTCGCGGATGTTTGCTTCGCTCAACAGGCCGGTGTAGCCGGGTGCGGAGTAGTGTTGCAGATCGGCGGGGTTGGCGTCGGTATCTTCGTAAGCATCTTCCTCGTAGTCGTCGAACCCTTCGTGCAATGCGGGTAGACCGGCGGGGATGATGCCGGTGCAGGGTATGCAGCCCGTCAGGCAGCCGGTGACAATGAGCTCCGCTACATCGCGGCAGCGTTTGACAAGAAAGGCCAGACAGGGGGCGCTGTAGTACTGGGTGAGGATGTCGTCGTCTGCGGCGATGGCTTGCAGAAGGTGCTGTTTCAGGGGCTCGATATCGGCAGGTGCGGTGGCGGTGAGCTGCACGCGCAGGTTCCACCAGGCGGTATCCTTACCATGCAGGAGGTTGGCCAGCAAGCCGGGCTTGCGGTCGGAGGTGATGTCGGCGATGCCGAAGCTTCCCTGTATGCCGATGAAGCGGGCTTTCTGCCACAGGGCTTTCTCTTTCAGCAGCTCCGGCGCTCGCTGCGGTAAATCCTCTGCGCTACATATGAGCCGGGGGACTGTGTCATCGGGTAGAAGGAGTATGAGGGGGAATGTACGCATGGTATGGAGTGTTTTTTGGGGGGGGGATGGGTTATGTCGCGGGCTCGCCACCGAATCTGCGCAGGAGTTTGGCGCAGTCTTCGTTTTTGCGTTTCTCGGCGATATCGAGGGGAGAGAGGCCGTTCTTGGCCTTTTTGTGAATATCAACGCCCGGGGTGACTAACAGGCGGAAAAGGGGTTGTCTTCTTCCGAACTTGGCCGCGCAATACAATGCAGTTTCTCCTTCATTGTTGGCAATGTTAAGATTGATGGAGGGGTGTCGCATCAGAATGTCGAACATTTCCATGTTGTTGTTGTTGACGGCTCGGTGCAGCGCTGAGATGCCGTAGGCATCTTGCTTGTTGACGTTGCCCTTTCTATCTCTCAACAATCTGGCAGCCTGGTGGTTGCAGCATGTCGCCGCGTAAACGTAGGCGTCATCTGTGTTGATGTCGGGGTGTGCGAGCAGGAAGTTCAGCAATTTTAAATCATTGCTGCTGATGGCGTATGTGAGTGCGGAAATACCTTGTCGGTTGCATAAATTGACATCGGCACCGTTGCGAATGTGTTTGCGGATTTCGGTCGGGCTTTTGATGAATATGGCGTAATCGAGTTTTTTGTTGTGTTCGACCATCAGCTCCTTTTTGAGGAGTTGCCTTGCCGTTACACCGTTGTTGTTGGCTATGTTTTGATTGATGTCGCGGTGCGCCAGCAGGAATTGTACCAGGGACCGATTTTTGTTGATAAGTGCCAAGTGCAAGGGGGTGTTGCCATCCGCGTTGGTTGCATTGACATTGAGGCGTGGCAGCTTCAGCAGCTCTGCCATGCAGCCCGCTTTATTTTGTGAGCAAAGCGCGTGCAGTGGGGTGTTCCCTTGTTTGTCGGGAGTGTCGGGGTTTAGTTTAGCGTTGGTGATGAAGACTCTGATGGCCAGCGGGGAGCCGGATTCCACTGCGTATCGCAGGGCTGTGTGGCCTCGCTTGTCGGTGAGGTTCGGGTTGAGGCGGGCTTCTTTCAGCAGCTTGGCGGCATTCGCAAGTTTGCCGCTTTCTATGGCGTGGTGAAGAGCCGTTTTTCCGAGTGCATCGGCTTTGTTGAGGTCGATGCTATGTGCTTGCAAAAGTGTGGAAACGAAATCTTTTTTTTCCTTTACGGCGGCGTGGTGCAGGGCTGTTTTCCCATCGGAATCAGCTTTGTTAATATCAATGCCTTTGATGCCCAGCAACAGCGAGAGGTAGTCCTTTCTGTTTTTATAGATTGCCGCTATCAAGGGTATCTGCTTTTCGCCGTCCTCCCGGTTGGCGTCGATGCCCTTAATGGAGCATAATATCTCCAGCGCAGCCGTGTCTTCATCCCTGATGGCACGTATGAGCAGATGTCCATGGGGGGAATCTGCTGCATTGAGCGCGCTGTTGGGGTGTGTGGCAAGAAAATGAACGCAGTCGGTGTGTTTTTGCTTCAGCGCATGAATCAGGGGGGTGTTGTCCTGATAATCTCTGAGGTTGATGTCGATTCCGGGGGCTGCAGCCAGCATCTTAACATCATCGAGCTTTCCTGCCCGGGCGACTTGCGCCAGCACGGACAAGCCTTCGTTGTCTGTGATGTTCAGATTCACTTTTTGGGTATTGAGCAGTTCCTGAACACAGTGCCGGTGTTTGTTGTTTACGGCGTACATCAGCGCTGTCTTCCCTTGCTTATCCTGCATGTTGATGTCGATGTCCGGCTCCCGTAACAGGCGTTTCACGCAGTGAACTTGGCCGGAGATGGCCGCCAGCATCAAAGGGGATTGTCTGGCTTCGTTGCAGCAGTTGACATCGGCTCCTTTATTCAGGAGGCTGTTCATCTGCGGCTCATCTCCCAGTAGCGCACATGCCAACAATGTCGAATCCGGGTTGGGCGTAGCTCGGGGCGGAGTTTGAGGCGTTGAGGGCGCCGGTGTGCCGGTGTCGGCTACGGGCTGCTCGGGGGGGGAGCCCTTCAAAGGAATGAGAACAAGCACCACAATCAGCAGCGCTACTGTGGCCGAACCTATCATCCAAGGCGTTGAACGTTTTTTTTCCCTCTCTATTTCCCGGGTGAGTTCCTGCTTGGTTCGCATGTCTGATGCAGGCGTGAACGGCGCATCGGGTATGCTCTCCCACATGTCATCGGGCGTGTCATCCGGTTCCGTCGGGGTCTCCTCTTTCTCCGGGGGGCATTCGTCTTCAGTTGCCGGCGGCGTTGTTTCCTCTTGCTGTGGGGCTGGAGGAGTGGGTTCGGGGGGCGCGGGTTCCGGGGCTTCTGCCGGGGGTGGCGGCGGCTGTGGCGCGTTTTTTTTGCGGGCGCGTCGCATAGCAATGAGGCTGTGAGCCATCAGAAGCGTTACGCATTCTTTGTGGCCGTACTCATCGGCAAGGGCAATGGGTAAATCCCCGTTGTTGTTGATGATGGACGGGTCAATCTTCTCGTGTGCTAATAAGATTTTTACGCAGTCGGCATGTCCTTTCTGGGCGGCGAGCGACAAGGGGGTGTTGCCTTGGTAGTCCTGTGGGTTCGGGGCGGTGCCCGGTTCGGCCAACAGCAGGCTCAGGCATTCGGCGTAGCCTCTATCTGCGGCGTAGAGTATGGCCGTGGGGGTGATTTCTGCCCCGGTTTTGAGTAAGTCGCTGAGCTTGTGAATGTCGTTTTGCTCTACGGCTTTGATAATCTGTAGTGAGTATGAGCTGACGAGCGGGCCGGTCTGCTTCGCTGTATGGGGGTGCGCCTGCTTCATGTGGTCAGCGAAACTGAAGCGCGCAGATTTTTTGTTTTCTGCGTCCGGTGCTACCCTTGCGGTGGTCGCTTTTGTTGCCTTGTCGCTCATGCGTTCGGAGTATGGAGATGAGGGGGGGACTCAGGAAAAATCAGGGCTGCGGGTGTGGTTTGCGGTAGCGGATGAGGCGGTGTAGGTTGTACACGAAAGCTCCGAGGAAACTGAGGAACACCAGCAGAGTGATGCCCGGTGACAGGTACGGATAGCTCGTGGCGCGCCGGGCAATGCCGGGGCGTTGCGGGTCGTACAGAATCCTGACGCGTTCTCCCGGCTGCATTGAGGGGCGGGTGTCACCTGTGCAGTCCGTCGTCTGAATCGGGGTGCCGTCCCCGGTGCAGAATTGCAGCACGGGGTGATAATAGGTGACAGTTTGGCGGGCTCTGCTACCTTCCCGGTGGATACGTGGCTGGTAGGCCACGATGGTGGCAGTAGCTTGCTCCCCTTGGAGAAACAGAAAAAAATCCGGCTCTGTCATGGCTCTGTTGCAAACAACACACAGAATCACCACCGGTACCACCAGCAGTTGCAGCAAAAACTTTTTGGTAGGCGGCCTGTCGGCTACGGACTGCGCAGCCGGTAGCTTTACACCGTTGCGAGCCAGCAGTGCTTCCAGTTCGTCCACTTGGTGCACATACTCAAAGCCGATGGCAAGGCGCATGTGCCCCACGCGCTGCTCCGTTATCATGTAGCTGGCGGTGCCATCCCGGTGGCGTTTCAACTCCCGCACCATCCCCGGTGCAAGAGCGGCGGCATGTGCCTGCCTACGAAACAGCGGCGGTGTTGTCACCACAATCCCTCTGCGATTCGTAAGCACATAGGTCGTGCAGTGGTGGTGTATGCCGATGCCGGCCGCTAACAAGAGGCAGCATACGGAAAGCCCCGGCACAAATAGCCAGAGCTTAGCTGCCTGTAAGTAGGTATCGGTATCTTGCTGTAGTTTGCCCGGTACTTCGCTTTCCCATATCAGCAGACCATAGATTATCAGTAATACAATACTGAAAATCAACAGTATTTGCACATTGCCATCCACAATCCGACGGCGGCGCTCCGTCCACAGCACTACCTCACCATCCGTAAAGGGTAGCGCATGGGGCTGAGTGGGGGACTGTAGGGTATCCGGCAACATGTCTGCTCCCCGTTATTATACCAGCCCCTTTTCGGATGACAAGACTTTTTGCGCTGTACCAACTGTACCGGGAGAATCGCATGGGGTAGCATGTTATCACGCGTTGGAATCATGAGAAGGTTGACAACTAAATTGGAGTTCGTCTACATTTACAATCTACAAAGTTCAAGTTTCGTGAGCTTTCGAGCGGATGGAATGCGTAGCTAAAGCAACCGCTTGTGACCGCGCCTTGTGGGCGTGGAGCGGCAGCTATGGCACTTGCCACGCTTATACTGCGTGCGTCAGCACGCCTAGACATAAACTTTGTAGATTCTGTTCGACTAATTGGAGTTTTCCTAATTATTCCAACGCGTGAAGTTGATATAAAAACGCAGTCTGCCGCTATCTGCGACGGCGCTTTCGGGTGCTTGTAACCTTCGTAGGTACAAGTGTAGCCTCTACGTTATCAGGGTCTGCCTCAGCCCAAGCGCCGGAGCAGAAATCAATGATGAGGCCGGGAATGCCACCGAAGATAAGGTTGCCTAACAGCCAACCACTCGGAGCCGGGCCGATTTGGGCTTTGTATGTGCTGTAGCCTTCTTTGGTAACTGTGACGGCGTGGTCTTCTGCGCGCTTTACCTCAAATTTGCAGGGGGTCAGGCCTTTAAATTGACCATTAACCATAACTGTTGATTGAGGAACATTGGAAGTGACGTTGACTTCATCATGGTGCCCGTTTAGTATCGTACAACATGAGGAGAGCGCGATAGCCAGTGAGAATAGTGTAAATTTCTTCATGCCCTGATATTCTATCGAAGGCTAAGCAGTATGTCAAGGGAAAATATTATATTGAAAGTGTTGCAAGTGTTGTCGCTTTTTTATTTGCAACTTGACATGATAGACGCTTTCTTCTATAGTGGGTGATAGATGAAAGAAGAAACAATATGGAATGCTGACGAGTGGTGCCGGCAGTTCAGAGAGGCCGTACGCACAAGGGATTATTTTTCGCTGCATGATTTGCGTATACAGGTGTATAACCACACGCTGAAAACGGTGGCGGCCGGTGGGTATACGCTTGCAAACGGTGCGCATGTTTCACTGGGCTTGGATAATCAGCCGATTGTCGGCGCGCGTTTTTACGAGAAGGAATTAGCACCGGATTCGGGCAAAACCGGGCGTTATGAAACACGCGTAGAAGTGGTGGAGGGAGATTGCTTGGTTGTGGCGCGAGCTCTTGCCGCCGAGGGCGAAGTTTGTGTGTTGAACCTCGCCAACAGGCAGAATCCCGGTGGGGGTGTTTGCGGCGGCTGCGGTGCACAGGAGGAATATTTGTTCCGCTGCTCGGATTATTTTCGCTCGCTGTACCAATTCGCCCCGTATGCTGAGCAATATGGCGTCCCCGCTTCCCGCGAGCACTGCTACCCGATGGACCGAAACTTCGGCGGTATTTTTTCCCCGGAGATAACGATTTTTCGTGATGCGGAGGAAAAGGGGTATAGCCTGCTGGAGCAACCCTGGAAGGTGAATATGATTGCCGTGGCAGCCATCAATCGTCCGGAGCTGGAATATACGTCAGATGGTGAGCCGCGTGTGGCTGCTCACCTGGTGCCGGCCGTGAAGAATAAGATGCGCACCATTTTCCGCATCGCCCGTGATAATGAACAGACTACTCTGGTGCTCGGCGCCTTGGGGTGTGGGGCTTTCCGAAATCCGCCTGCGCACACGGCCGAATTGTTCCGCGATGTCATGCTGGAGCCCGAATTCGCAGGGGTCTTCAAGCATATTTGTTTCGCTATCAAAAATGACCATAATGCCCCCGGTACGGGTAATTATGAGCCTTTCGCAAAGGTATTGAATCCTACCGTCTGATAGCTGAGCCCGCTTCTCCGTCCCCCCGCAGGCAATCAATCGCTCACGAAAAAATCCCCCGCCGGGGTTAACCGGCGGGGGAGCTGAGGGTGAGGGGGTGCTGTAGCAGCGCGTATCAGACGTTGTACATCTTGGTGTAGTATTCGTCGGCCATGCGGTCGGAGTTGAAGGCGGGGGAGATGTCTTCCATGGCGTTGAATACGATATCGTTCCAGGCGTCGCGGTTGTCGTAGTAGAGGGGCAGCACCTTGGATTCGAGGATGTTGTAGAAGTTGTCGCGGTCGGAGCGGTCGCGAGCTTCGGGGGAGAGGCCGGGCTTGGCTTCGGGGATGATGAAGCAGTTTTCGCCATCGCGCTCGAATTCGCGCACCCAGCCATCGTTGGTGGAGATGGTGATGGTGCCGTTCATGGCGGCGGACATGCCTGAGGTGCCGGAAGCTTCGCGGGTGACGACAGGGTTGTTGAGCCAGATGTCGGAGCCATTCTTGAGCAGGCGGCTGAGGGAGAGCTCGTAGCCGGTGAGCACAGCGCAGCGGGGGTATTTGTCGCTGAGTTTGTTGAGCTTGTTGAAGATGTCCACGGCGGTGAAGTCGGTGGGGTAGGGTTTGCCTGCCCAGATCATCTGCACGGGGCGATTGGTGCGCTGGAGCATGCGCTCGAACATGACCGGGTTTTCCGTGATGAGGGCGGGGCGCTTGTAGGCGGCAAAGCGGCGAGCCCAGACGATGGTGAGGGTGTCCTGGTCGAAGAGGTGGCCGGTCTGCTCACCCACCATGCGGAATAGGTCTTTCTTGAGGGCGCGTTTGCGAGCCATGAAGGCGCGTTTGTCGCGTGCGGCGAAAGCTTCGGCCAGCTCGGCGTCCTGCCAGTAGGGGACGTTCTGAGCGTTGGTGACGTGGGTGATGGGGCAGATATCGCTGTAGCCCTGCCACATCTGGCGTGAGACTTCGCCGTGCAGAGCGCTGACGCCGTTGGCCATGTGCGAGAGGCGCAGGGCTGCGAGCGTGTAGTTGAACGTCTGCTCGTTGGGGTCGAGCTTGAGCATGCTGCGCACCTGGTCGAGGGAGAGGCCGTCGAAGAAGGAGAAGTTGGCCATGAGGTTGATGTCCATCTTCTCGTTGCCTGCTTCCTCGGGGGTGTGGGTGGTGAAGACGAAACGCTTGCGCACTTCCTCCACGTTGCCGCCGTTGCGAGCCAGCATGTTGAAGGCGGCGCCGATGGCGTGCGCCTCGTTCATGTGGTAGATTTCCGGCTCAACGCCGAGCTCTTCGAAGAGGCGGGCGCCACCTTGTCCCAGCACGATGTACTGGGAGATGCGGGTCATGGGGTTGCTGTCGTAGAGGCGCTGGGTGATGGAGCGGCTCACGGCGTCGTTCTCTGGCAGGTCGGTGCTCAGGAAGAACATGGGGGCGGTGTCGAACACCTCCGGGCGCAGGTAGTAGGCCTTGACCCACACGGGGCTGTTGCAGATGTGGATAAGGAACTTGATGTTGTGGTCTTCGAGGAAGGCGTAGTCCTTCTTGCGGTACTGCACGGCCATGGAGCCGTCCTCGGCTCGAATCTGGTTGTAATAGCCGTAGGACCAGAGGATGCCCACGCCCACAAGGTTCTGCCGCAGGGCGCCGGCAGAGCGCATGTGTGAGCCGGCCAGGTAGCCCAGGCCGCCGGAGTAAATCTTAAACACGTTGTCGATGGCGTACTCCATGCAGAAGTAGGCTACCGATTTGCTGTACTTGGGGTCAATCTCGTACGGGTGTGCGTACTGAGCCGGTAAAAAAGAAGCAGTGCTCATCTTTTTGGTGTGTATCTTTTTCGCGTTTCTGAGTGTGGAGGCCGGCGCCATGGCAAAAGCGCGTTCCACAGTCGCTATTTATACACTAACACAGCGCTTCCGAAAAGAAAAAAATGCGCCATGTTATGCAATTTTTGAGGGGGGGGATTGGCGGGGGCGGGGAGGGGTGTCAGACTTGGCGTGCGAAGCGTTCCTTGCTGCCGGTGTCATCCACTCGGTCGACGAGTTCGAAGAGGTTGAGGGCGGCGATGTCTTTTTGCTCGACAAAGGCGAGGAAGGCTTCCAGCGCAGAGGCTATCAGTGCGGTGCGGCTGGCGGGGTTGCGGGTCTGCATGGCGGATTGAAGACGCTTGACCTGAGCGGCGGAACAACGGAAGGTAATTGATTTGAGGTTCATGGCAGGGGCAGGATAGCAGATAAAAATGCTTTTGTGAAGTACTGTTGAATGTATTACGCCTAATATGTATTGAATGCTGAGGGTGAATGCTGTATGCTGTGCCTCGTTATGAAAACCATACGCAATATCACCCGATTCACCTATGAATTCACTTCCTTTCAGGGCTGGCGTGTCACGCTGTGCCGCAAGCAGATGCACTTCACCCGCTATTTCTCCGATAAACAGTACGGCGGCGAGAACGAATCTCTGGCGGCGGCTATGGCAACCCGCAACAAGGTGCTGGAGTATTTGCGGCTCTACCCGAACCGGCCTGAGCTGGCATTTGCCGAGTGCCGCGAGGAGGAGCCGGTGACCCGTTACCCACGGGGGCTGCGGCCGCGCAAGTGCGCTAGGGGCTGAGCCCCGCGCGCCGTTTGTTGTTACGCTAGGCAGCGGTCTGTGCTTCGGCTCGCTGTGCTTGCTGCTGCGAGTAAGCGAGCCGAAGCTTTTTTCGGGGGTGGGTAGTCAGGGGATTATGGCTGGCTTATGTGTGCTTGAAGGCCATGGCTTCGTGCTCGGCCACATGTTGTGCGGGGGCGTGGCGTGCCAAAAAATCCATGGCTCGTTTCACATCGGCCATCAGCAGGGCTGCCATGTCCATGGTAAAGCCGCGGCGCACCATGACGCGCATGACCACGACATCCTGCACATTGGCCGGCAGGCTGAAGGCGGGCACCTGCCAGCCGCGCATGCGCAGGCGCTCCGAGAGCTCGTAGAGGTTGTAGCCCGGGTCGTAGCCTTTTTTCATGCAGAAGCAGACGGCCGGGATATCGGTCTCGGGGTTGCCGGTGGCAATGAACTCGAACTTGCCGAGCTTGTTGAACTCTTTGTGCAGGTAGCCGGCCACTTTGTAGGCGGCCTGGTGGATGCGGCGGTAGCCTTCTTTGCCCAGGCGGCAGAAGGTGTAGTATTGCGAGATGACCTGCCCGGCCGGGCGTGAGAAGTTCAGCGCGATGGTGGGCACACTGCCGCCTAGGTAGTTCACGGCAAAGGTGAGGTCTTTGGGCAGTTCGCATTCGTCTCGCCACACAATCCAGCCGCAGCCCACGGGAGCCAGGCCGTATTTGTGGCCGCTGGCGCTGATGGATTTGACGCGCTCCAGGCGGAAGTCGAAGGGGATAGCGGGCGCGGTGAAGGGGGCAAGGAAACCGCCGCTGGCGGCATCCACATGCACATCCACATCGGGCCCGCCGCTCTGCGCCAGCTTGTCGAGCGCTTTGCAGATACGCTCCGGGAACTCGTACTGCCCCGTGTAGGTTACGCCGAAGGTGGGCACCACGCAGATGGTGTTTTCATCCACCCGCTTGAGCATCTCCTCCTCGTTCATGCAGTAGGAATCGGGGCTCATGGGCACCTCTCGCATCTCGACATCCCAGTAGCGGCAGAACTTGTGCCAGCAGATTTGCACCGGGCCGCATACGAGGTTCGGCTTGGCGGTGGACTTGCCGTTGCGGCGGGCTCGCCAGCGCCACAGGGCTGCAAGGCCGCCCAGCATGCAGGCCTCGCTGGAGCCGATGGTGGAGCAACCGATGGGGGTGTTGGCAGCGGGGACGTTCCACAGGTCGGCAATGAGGCGCACGCAGCGTTGCTCAATTTCGGCGCACTGCGGGTATTCATCCTTGTCGATCATGTTTTTGGAGATGCTGATGTCCATGAGGCGGTGCACCCAGGGGTCATCCCAAGTCTGGCAGAAGGTGGCCAGATTCTGCCGGGCGTTGCCATCCAGCATCAGTTCATCCTTAATCAGCTGGAAGCTGTCTTCCGGGCGCATGGACGCTGCGGGAAATTTATCCGTTGGCAGGGGGCATGCGGCATCCTTCGAGCCGAAGAGGCTCACCGTTTCGTCGTCGGGTGTAGATTTTTTCATAGTCAGGGTTGAGATGCCGTTATGCCCCTTTGCCGTGCAAAAACGCATATAAAAATTGTGTTGGAACAATTTGTGGAAGTACAAAGGTCGAATTCCGAAGGTCGAATTTGAAAG
>JAUNRE010000052.1:10405-15041 GCA_030535795.1 Akkermansia sp. | reverse complement strand
GGGCGAAAGTATAGTAGCCCAAGGTGACGCTGCATAGCAGCGGAAACCTTGGGATAGGTGAAAATAGAAAATCAGAGTCCGACGAAGCGGAGCTGAGGAGGCCGACAGCAGCGCGGTTCCACAGCATTTTATGGCGTTTTTCCCGAGGCAATCGTGTCCGTCTCCGGGCTCACGCCCTACGCCGTGGCGGGCTGTCGGCCTCGTCGCCGATACTCCCCCCCTCAAAAAAAACTGCAACGCCTCACAGCGTTGCAGTTTTTTGTAAATGCGTTCAGCAAAAGCTGTTTTTACCCTCGGCGGCGCAGCGTGCGGCGAGCCATCTTGCGGCTCTTGCGGGCTTTGAGCTTGCGTGCAGCCACACGAGTGGAGCGACCGATAGCGCGACGGGACGAACGCAGCGTGCGCTTACCGCTGCGATAGGCCACGCGGCGGCGAGCCTCCTCCTTGGGCAGGAAGTCCGATATATTGGCCGACAGGCGCATACCGGGAGTCACGCCATCGCGCTCCGAGCGCAGATACATGTCCTGGGAGCAGCGCTCAATCACCACAGGCATACCACGGTGCACCTGCGGGTAGAGATCCACCACGTCCTCGCTGCGCATGCGAATGCAGCCGTAGGATGCCGGGCGGCCGATGTTGCGCTCCTCGGGGGTGCCGTGGATGTAAATGCGGCGGTTATGAGAATTGCTGTTGTACTTTTCCAGACCGGCAATCTGGATGACGCGCGTCACGATGGGGTCACGCCCGGGGGCGTCCACACCCACCACTTCACCCGTGGGACGGCAACCTTTGAATACCATGCCGATGGGCTGGCCATCGCCCACCTTGCGTGTCACGGCGTGCACACCTGTGGGGGTGCGGTAGCTACCGCTGGTGCCGCCAATACCAAACTTGGAGGTGCTGATATCGTAGTCCTTCACCTTCTTACCATTACGAAGCACGGTAAGTTTCTGGTCCCGCAAAGTGATGGCCACGCCGTCCTTAATGACCGCTGCCGGCGGTCTGTCAGGTCCGGCCGTGTACTCACTGATACCGGTGGCCTTGTGCTTACAGGCCACCTGTAACAACGCCCCCGCCATCAAAAGCGGAAGGAGTAGTCTGGTCGGTTTAATCATTGACGATTGATTCGAGTTGAATTATGAGAGAAACTTATCAGGCGGCCTTACGAGCAGCCGCACGGCGCTGGCGCATGCCATCCCACAGGCGGGCAAACGAGCAGAAGCTCGTGTAGAAGAAGCCGAGGAACGGGCTCATCAGCACTACATTGAGCAGCATCTTGTAAGACCAGGTGAACACACCGATAATCTGCACCACCTCAATGGCAGCAAAGAACAGGCCGAAGAGCAGCTCGATGGTGGGCACCAGCACGGATTTGAGCGCCTTGTAGTCCTTGGAACGCTTCTCGATAGAGAGCGCGCCTTCCTGCGATTCGCCGAACTTGGGCGTGCGCACGAACTCGCTCGGCTTGCCGAACACGGCCTCCAGCACAGCCTTGGCATTGTTAACAGCCATACCGACACCCAGTGCCAGCAGCGGTATAATGAGCGGGAACACCATCCACCAACGCTTGGGGCGCACAATCGCCTCAGCCGTCACGTAGAAGATACACACCGTGACTGTGGCAAAGAAGAAGAGCGTGAGCGTAATAAGCATCATACGCGGGGAGTCCCAGTGCCAGGCGCCGGTGGGTGCCACCAGGTTGGTGCAAATGGGCATGACCAGCAGGCACAGCAGAATGAGCGCCAGGTAGGAGTAGTTACAGGTCAGGTGCGTGGTTGCCTCCATCTTGGCCTTCAGCGGTGCGTTGGAGCGCCAGATTGTCCACAGCATCTTCTGGCAAACCTGAATGCAGCCCTTCGTCCAGCGGTGCTGTTGCGCCTTAAAGCCGTCCATATCCTCGGGCAGCTCAGCCGGGGTCACATAGTCGTTGAGGTACACGAAGCGCCAGCCTTTCATCTGGGCGCGGTAGGAGAGGTCCATATCCTCTGTAATGGTGTCATGCTCCCAACCGCCGGCATCCACAATAGCCTGCTTGCGCCACACGCCGGCAGTGCCGTTGAAGGTGAAGAAGCGGCCGGAACGGTTGCGCACTGTCTGTTCGAGCGCGAAGTGGCCATCCAGGAAAATGCTCTGCAGGCGGGTGAGCATGTTCTTGTTGCGGTTGATGTGCCCCCAGCGGGTCTGCACCAGTGCCACGCCCGGGTCGGTGAAGTAGGGCATCACGGTCTTGAGGATATCCGGCTCCGGGCGGAAATCGGCATCCAGAATCAGCAGGTACTCGCCCTTGGCCACAGCATCGGCTGCCTCCAGTGCACCGGCCTTGAACCCGGTACGATCCACACGGTGCAGACACTTGATGTCAAAGCCCTGCGCGGCATAATACTCTACCTGTTGCTTGCAGAGCTCCCAAGTATCATCGGTGGAGTCATCGAGAATCTGAATCTCAAGCTTGTCCTTGGGATAATCAATAGCTGTTACCTTCTTGAGCAACCCTTCAACCACAAACTTCTCGTTGAACATGGGCAGCTGAATCGTCACAAGCGGCCATTCATCCCACTGTGCCTTGGGCTGGGGAATGTCCTTGCGGTGGATGAGGTAAAGCACCACCATCATGAGGCGGTGGAAGCCATAGCCGGACATGCCGATAAGCACGAGGAAGTAGGCTATGAGCCAGACGAAATTAAACCAGTATTGGGCCGTCTCAGTTGTTTCCGGTGTTAACATAGCAGAATCAGTGATAATGAGAGCATTGCGCAGGCTCACCCCCGTTTTTACCCGCTGTTTTTTTACGTCAGCGGCGAAGATAAACTTGACGCGCGGGAATAGTAATGTATATTTGAACAGGAGTCAAGTCTAAAACTTTACGAAATGCAACGGATTTTTCCGAATACCATGAAATCGCGTCTATACCACCTGATTGTGCCTGCCGTTTTCCTCTGCGCCCCTGCCCTGAGTGCGCAAGAAGCCGTTGATATGCCTGCCGATGCTCAGGATTTTGCGCAGGATGGAATCCCTGAGTATGTAGAGAATACCACCCCGGAGCGCCGCATCGGCGAGGTACCCGCCATGTTCCGCGATGACTCCATGCTCGATGAGAACCACTCCAACCAGGAGCTCGGTATCAACGTGTACACCGCGCCCTCCATCACAAAAATCTTCGACCAGCTCGACACCCTGCCCGCCATCCCCGAGGAGTATGTGCTGCGCAACCGCCCGGAGAAGCTCCCCACCCATGCCGGCGGCCTGGCACTGGAGATGGGCTACCTGCTGGCAGACGGCTTCCTTGCCGTGCGTAGCGGCCACATGAACGACATCAAGCCCATCGCGCTCGACCTGACACGCTATGGCAATGCGCTGGGCGTGGGTGACAAGATGAACACACACTCGGCCAGCCTGCTGGAGCACGCCGAAAAGGGTCAGCTGGAGGAGTTCAAGCGCATCCTTTCCAACACGCAGAGCGATGTGAACGCCGAGCTCACCTCCCTGCGCGACCCGGATTTGTCGCACCTCATCGCCCTGGGCGGTTGGATTCGCGCGCTCGAAGCCTCGGCGGCAGCTCTCAACGAGCGCTTCGATGCCGAGAAAGCCAAGGTGATTTTCTACCCCGATGCACCGGAGTACTTCTGCGAGATTCTGCAAGGGGTGAGTCCCCGTACGGCCAAGCGCATGGAGATTCAGAAGATGAGCGCCCTGCTCACCGAGCTGGTTGGGCAGATGACATTGGCTGAGGGCGAGCTGCCGACTGCTGACAAGGTGCACACCCTGCTGCAGAAAGTTGGCGAGCTCTCCACCCTAGCTGTGGGTAAGGGCTATGAGCACTGAAGCCGCCACACTTCCCATTCTCGATGCCCTCAGCATGAGGGTGACACTGGCAGGGCTGCGGATTACCCGCGGCCCTGAGCCGCTTTACCATGTATTCTTCCGCATCTGCCTGCACAATGCAGCCGGGTTCAGTGTTCGACTCAAGGGTCGCAAGTGGCTGTTGCAGGACTCCGGTGGGGCTTCCCGCATCATCGAGGCGGCACAAGTGTTCAATCAAGACCCCATCCTGCCCCCCGGGGCTGTTTTTTCATGCAGCGGCGGCCAGACATTCTCGCGCCTTCCCGTCAACATGGAGGTGCGTTTTTTCGGCGAGGATCAATGGGGCAGGCCGTTTATCACGCCGGCGCTGATTTTCCCGCGCCATTGCTTCAGAATCCCACGCGCCTGAGCTGGCGAGCCCACCAACTACCACCGCGCTGAGCCCGGCGGGCGGCGCGTTCTTCCGCTCGGAGGCGGGCACGTTCAGCGCGAGCGGCTTCACGGGCGGCACGTTCTTCGGCCTTGCGGCGAGCGCGTTCGGCGCGAGCGGCCTCACGGGCAGCGCGACGCTCAGCCTTGGCACGGGCTTCGGCCTCTTCCTCGGCGCGTTCGCGGGCTTCCTCGGCCGCGCGAGCCTTAGCTTCGGCTTCTTCTTCGGCGCGTTCACGGGCTTCCTCGGCCGCGCGTTCTTCGGCCTTGCGGCGAGCGCGTTCGGCGCGGGCGGCCTCGCGGGCAGCGCGACGCTCGGCTTTAGCACGAGCTTCGGCTTCTTCTTCTGCACGTTCGCGGGCTTCCTCGGCCGCGCGTTCTTCGGCCTTGCGGCGAGCGCGTTCGG
>JAUNRE010000052.1:0-10305 GCA_030535795.1 Akkermansia sp. | reverse complement strand
CGGCCTTGCGGCGAGCGCGTTCGGCGCGGGCGGCCTCGCGGGCAGCGCGACGCTCAGCCTTGGCTCGTGCTTCGGCTTCTTCCTCGGCGCGTTCGCGGGCTTCCTCTTCGGCGCGAGCCTTAGCTTCGGCCTCTTCTTCTGCGCGTTCGCGGGCTTCCTCGGCCGCGCGTTCTTCGGCCTTGCGGCGAGCGCGTTCGGCGCGGGCGGCCTCGCGGGCAGCGCGACGCTCAGCCTTGGCTCGTGCTTCGGCTTCTTCCTCGGCGCGTTCGCGGGCTTCCTCTTCGGCGCGAGCCTTAGCTTCGGCCTCTTCTTCTGCGCGTTCGCGGGCTTCCTCGGCCGCGCGTTCTTCGGCCTTGCGGCGAGCGCGTTCGGCGCGGGCGGCCTCACGGGCAGCGCGACGCTCATCCTTGGCACGGGCTTCGGCTTCTTCCTCGGCGCGTTCGCGGGCTTCCTCGGCCGCACGTTCTTTTTCCTCCAGCTCAGCCCGGCGAGCAGCGGCTTCCTCGCATGCCTTCACAGCGCGCTCCTCAGCCACCTTCTTCAGTTCAGCCAGTTGCTCCGAGAGCTCGCGGCGTTCCTTTCGGCCTCGGCGTATCCACTCGCCCTCTTTCAGAGCCTCTTTGCAGGGGAAGCAATCCTCCACCTCCTCGGCCACATAAACTCGGCTGTTGAGAGCCAGAATATCAAAAAGCAGCGAGGAAATTTCGTGCTGCATACGTATGCAGCCGTGCGAAAGTTTCTTGCCGGGGATAATCGCGCCGGTATGCATACCGATGCCAAACTCCGTCAGGCGCATCCAGTTGGGCATATCCGCCCCCTTCCACCTGCCGCCGGGCGGCACGCTGTGCTTGCGGGAGTCCGCATCCGGCTCGATGACTTTGCCGCTCGCATCCAGAATCTCTCCGAAACGCCCCGATGCATGGTCCTGCTTTTTCTCCAGTATCACGAACCGTCCGCGGGAGGTCGGCGTCTCATCCTTACCGGTCGATACCGGCCAATCCAGCGCTACCTTGCCGTCCACATACAAGCGCCCGCGCTGCTGCGACAGGCAGATGTACACCGGGCATGAGGCATCCGCGCGAGCCAGCAGAGCTTCATCTCGGTAGGCCACGGCGGTCTCCAGATAATACAGGTGGCTGACAAAATATTCGTACGACTTCTCCTCATATTGGTCAGACTCCCGCTCCCCGCTCTCCGGAAGGGCATCAATCTTTGCTCGCAGCGCCTCGACCGCTGCTTTGTCCTCCGGCAACAGGGAGGGCGAGTAACACGAGGTGCAGGATGACACTGCTACCAGCGTCAACAGACCAAGACTATACGGCGCGCTTCTCATACAGAATGAAAAAAAGTGGTACGGTTTCGCCTCGAAACTGTACCACTATCAAAGCTGTATGTCAAACGAAATAACTGGATTTCAACAGGAAATTGCTCAACTTGCAGCATTTTTGCGCGAACGGCGCGCCTTTTTGCGGGCTGCGATCTCATCCTGAGCCTGTTTGCGCAGCTTATTGAGCTTGTTCTGAGCCTCGGTGTGATTCTTCAGCACTGCCTGATATTGTTCACTGAAACGAAGTAGCTCCAGGGAGGGGAAGCAGCTCTCCACCGCCTCATTCACATGCACTCGCGTGCCGGTGGCGGTTATATTGAACAGCTCCGTTGCCATGCTGCCGGGTGTGCGTATGCAACCGTGCGATAAACGCTCGCCAGCTCGTACCTTGCCGGTGTGCATCCCCATCCCATCCCAGGTGAGACGCTGCCAGTTCGGCATGGGGGAGCCCACGAACGCGCCGCCCTCCGGCACCGGGTCTTTGGTGATGTCGGCATTGCGCTTCACCGTGCGACCGTTGGCGTCTTTAATGTTGCCGTAAAGATTCGAAGCATAGTCCTTTTTCTTCTCCAGCACCACATAAGAGCCCGTCGGTGTCTCGCGGCCTGATACACCGGTGGACACAGGCCAATCAGCCGCCACCTGCCCCCCCACATACAGGCGCCCGCGCTGCTGCTTCAGGCAGATATGCACGGCGCTGCGGCGGTCAGCCTTCTTCAGCAACTCAGCGTTGCGGTATATCTCCATGGTCTTGGGGTAGCCATGGTTGCAGACAAAATGCTCGTATGAGTCCTTAGCATAAGGCAGCGGCGTAGGTGCCGGTGCATTCTCAAGGCCTTGCTCGGCCTGGTCGATACGGGCGCGCAGCTCGGGCGACACCTGGGAACACGAGGTGATTCCCAGCACAGCCAGGCTCACCATCAACAGGGATATGACAGAAAGACTTTTCATCAGCTTGTAAGTTACTAATTAGCGGAGATTCCGGTCAACGCCGCAACTTGTAGCCTTTTTTCCTCTTTTTGTCAACACTTTTCAACAATTATTTTTTTTGATACGTCTTGACCACTCTTCTCGAATGTGTTAGAATGCCGCCCATGAAAAAACGGCTCCTCCTTTCCGCCCTATTCCTGTGCAGCTGCGATGCCTGGGAGCACTACCAAATACGCTGCGAGCTCAACGAAAAACTGGAGAAGGAGGGCATGTTCTCCTTGGAACCCGAGGAAGTTTACCCGGACTCCCCCGACTCCGCACGCACCGAATGGTGCGGTGCCACCATCCCCAGCTATGCCGGCAAAGTACTGCCCGACACAGAGCGCACCGCCCTGCTGCAAGCCATGCAGCAAGCCACACATGTGGTAATCGAGACCACGGAAGCCGTGAGCAATACCCCGTGGGAGGAGAAAACCACCACCTCTCGCCAGGCTCCCAAGCCCCTCACCCCCGCCGCCCGAGCACACATAGCCCGCTGGGCTACCGCCCCGCAATGGGTCATCATGCAGTTCACGCCCTTTATCGACATCATCGGGTATTTCAATAACCAAACTTCCTACATCTTCACCGATGCTCAGGGCAACGAACTCGGCCGCCTCGACAACCGTGACCCCTACTACCGGCTCATCTGCAAACCGGAGAGGCAGAAACACTACGCCCACATGGCCAAGGAGCTCAAAACAGCGCTGGAACAATGAGGCCAGACAAGTTACGATAGACTAGTCAGAAGTTCGGCGGCGCTCCGCGCCGCGATGTGTGCGTAGCTTGTACTATCGCTCACGCCCCGCGCCTTAAAGCGCGGAATCGTCACTGCTGCTAAGCACTGCCACCATGCACCTACAAAAATCCCCGGCATCGCGGAACGCGGAACCGGGGATTTTGTACTAAGATGTTCTCTTGCGAGACAATATCAAGCAGGCATCAGGCCTTAGCGGCATCCTCTGCCTTCACGACCTTGGTGGCAAGCTGCACAGGGGCAGTGTTCTTGCTGTTCTTGGCGATTTCCTTCTGGCGCTTGATGTAGGCGCTGCGGCGGCGGCGCTTCGTTTCCTTACGGTGCTGTTGACCCATGGTTCTGATGTTATGTTTGTAGGGCAGCTAACTGCCCGATATTTAATAAAGACGCGTATTTTAATAACGCTTTCCGAGGGCAATGGCAAGGCAAAAGTGTGTGCGCCTGCCATAAAATGCAAATTTTATTGCCAAAATCGCCTCTAAGTGCTACAATTTGCCCCATGAAGATAGCTATTCTGGGTGCCGGAGCGCTGGGCTGCTACTACGGTGCACGCCTTGCCGAAGCCGGTCACGATGTCACGTTTATCCTCCGCTCAGCCTACGAGCCCGTGCGAGCCAACGGCCTGCACGTCGAGAGCGTATACGGCGATATTCACCTGCCCGCGCCGCGCATCGCCCGCACTCCCGAGGATTGCGGCCCCGTGGATCTCGTCATCGTGAGCTGGAAAACCACCTGCAACAGCCTCCTCCCCACCGCCCTGCCGCCCCTGCTCACCCCCGCCACCCGCGTGGTAACGTTCCAGAACGGCATGGGCAATGCCGAGGACATCGCACGCGTGCTCCCCGCCGAGCGCGTCTTCATCGGCCTCTGCTTCGTCTGCGCCATGATGGACACCCCGGGCCGCATCAGCCACCTCGAGGGCGGCACCATCCGCTTCGCCCCCCTGCTCCCCACCGAGGCAGGCCTGCTCCAAGCCCAATCCCTGGCCGAGCTCTTCCGCAACACTCCCGTTGAAACATTCTCCGCTCGCCATGCAGAGCAAATCCTCTGGACGAAGCTCTCCTGGAACATCCCCTTCAACGGCCTCTGCCTCGCCCACGGCGGTATCAGCATCCGCAGCCTCTTCCTCATGCCCGGCCAGGCAGAACGCGCACGCGACATCATGCACGAAGTCTGCCGCGCAGCTGAATGCCGCGGCTTCCCCCTGCCCCCGGAAATCATCGCCCAACAAATGGAACAAACTTCGCGCATGGGGGATTTCATTCCCAGCAGCGCGGTGGACTACCTACGCGGCCGCCCGGTGGAATATGACTCCATCTGGGGCACCCCCCTGGCGCGTGCGCGCGAGGTCGGAGCCGCCATTCCTGCATGGGAGCAACTCTGCGCCGACATCCGCGCACGCCTCACCCCCACCGCCTGACCACCGCCATGCCCCCCCTGTTCAGCAGGCTCTTGCTGCGCACCACACGCCCCCTGCTTGCCGTGCTCATGCTCATGGCGGGCGGGCTCCTGCTGCTACCGCTCAACCGCGCTACCCTGCATGCACAGCAAACACAGGGGCTGCGCCTGCCGCCCCCCCGCATTGGCGCGCGCGATGCCCTCTCCCAACAGCTCGCCTTCTTCACCCTAGGCGGCCTGCGCTCCCTCGCCGCCGAAATCACCGCGCTCGATGCCACCAACGCCTGGATGAAACGCGACTGGCCCCGCGCCGATGCCCGCTGGCACGCCGTCACCACCCTCGCACCACACCGCGTCAACTACTGGGCTGCCGCCGCACGGGATATGGCAACCAACGCCGCCGGCGACTTCCTGTCCAACGACCATCTCTCCCCGCGCGAAAGCCGTCTCAATGCTCGCCACTATATCGACCGCGGGGAATTCTACCTCCGCCAGGGCATCGCCAACAACCCCGACAGCATCCTGCTGCATGCACGCCTCGGGGATTTCTACAGCGACCTCTACCGCAGCCCGCAATTCGCCAAGGCCGAAGCCGCCTACCACCGCGCCGTATCCCTCGGCGCTCCCGCCATCTACAACCGCCTCCGCTTCTACAACCTCTGCCGTATTCGAGGCCGAGAAACCGAAGCGCTACAACTCGGCCGGGAACTCTTCAACGACCCGCACAACCACGTCCCCGCCCTGCGCACCCTCCTCTTCGTGCTGCAAAACAAACTGAACCTCCCGCCGCAAGAGCGACTCAGCATCGAGCAACTCTTCGGCTCGCGCAAACGCGCTTTGCGCGACCTGCGCACCTTCCGCCACAACCGCCTCCTCTACCCCACCACGGGAATCGACGCCTTCCTCAACGCCAACTCTTCGCTATGATTCATCAAAAGGTTGAACTTCATTACGCGTTGGAATCATCGGGAAAACGCCGATTTGGCGGGAAGAATGTACAATCTACAAGTCAATGTCTAGGCGTGCTGACGCACGCAATATAAGCAAGGCAAGAGCCGTAGCTGCCGCTCCGCGCCCACAAGGCGCGATCACAAGCAGTTGCTTTAGCTACGGCATCCCCGCGGGCGAAAGCCCGCCGAACTTCCCAACTCGTAACTCGAAACACGGTAACTTGCCCCTTTTCTCATCGTTTCACCGCGTACGCTTTGTTTTTTTATCGGCTGCCACAGAAAAGAGCCCTGCAACGCTGTCAGCGTTGCAGGGCTCTGAAATGGGGGTGACGGTGGCTGATTAATCGTCAGCGCCGACGGAGATAGACTCCTCCGCTGCGGAGAAATCCTCCTCATCCTCCCACACGGCGCGGGGGATGGGGGTAGCCCCGGGGGCGGGTTCCACCACGATATTGCGGTACTTATCGAAGCCTGTACCTGCGGGGATGAGGTGGCCGAGGATGACGTTCTCCTTGAAGCCCTCCAGCGTATCGACCTTACCCAGGGTAGCGGCCTCGGTGAGCACGCGAGTGGTATCCTGGAAGGAAGCGGCGGAGATGAAGGAGTCGGTCTTGAGGGAGGCCTTGGTGATGCCAAGGAGGATGGGCTCGCAATCAGCCGGGCGACCGTTCATGTTGACAGTTTCGCGGTTGATGCGGGCGAGGGTGGTACGGTCCACCTCATCACCCCAGAGCAGGCCTGTATCGCCCGGGTCCTTCACGCGCACCTTGCGGAGCATCTGGGAGACGATGATTTCGACGTGCTTGTCGTTAATCTCCACACCCTGCACACGGTACACCTGCTGCACCTTGTTGACGAGGTGCTCCTGGAGAGCCTCCTTGCCGCAGATGCGGAGGATTTCATCGGAAGCCTCGGAGCCGTCGGAGAGGGGCTCACCGGCACGCACGTAGTCGCCATCGTGCACGATGATGTGGCGGTCCATGGGCACGAGGTGCTTGATGGAAACGGCGCCCTCATTTTCATCGTGAGTCTCCAGCTTGGAGGAACGGCGGCGGCTCTTGCCTGCGGCCTCCTTGGCCTCGGCATCGCGGTAAATGGTAACCACCTTCTTACCGCGAATCATGGCGTCGTCGATAGCGACGATACCGTCCATCTCAGCCAGTGTGCAGGTATCCTTGGGACGACGGGCTTCGAAAAGCTCGGCCACACGGGGAAGACCACCGGTAATATCGTTTGTCTTCTGCACCTTGCGGGGAGTCTTGGCGATGGGAGTACCGGCAGAAATCTTCTGCTTGTTGTTGACAGCGAGGTAAGCGCCGGTCGGGATGGAGTAGACGCGGGGCTGGTCCTTGGCGGAGCCGGGACGAGCTGTGTGCACGATAATGCGCGGGGCGAGGTCCTGGCGGTGATCGATGATAACGGTAGTACCCTTACCGGACTCGGTATGACCGCTCTCGGTGCGGCAAGTAATACCCTCAATCATATCGGCGTATTCCACCTGGCCGCCCACCTCGGCGATAACCGGGATGGCGAAGGGATCCCACTCAGCGATGAGGGTACCGGCCGTCAGCTGCTGGCCATCCTTCACATGAAGCACAGCACCCATGGTGAGCTGGTAAGATTCCTGCTCCTTGCCCTCGGCATCGTATACCTTCACGCTGCCGTTCTTGCAGAGCACCACGTTGTTGCCGTTCTCGTCCTCGACACAGCGGCCGCGCAGGTTTTCGTCGTAAATGACCTGACCGTCAGTCTTGGCCACATACTCGGGGCGGCTGGTGGAGGCGGAAGCCGTACCACCCACGTGGAAGGTACGCATGGTAAGCTGAGTACCGGGCTCACCGATGGACTGAGCCGCGATGATACCGACAGCCTCGCCCACCTTCACGCTCTTGCCGGTGGCAAGGTTCAGGCCGTAGCACTTAGCGCAGCAGCCCTTGGTAAGCTCGCAGGTAAGCACGGAACGCACCTTGACCTTCTCGATACCCACTTTCTCGATGCGCTTGGCGGCCTCATCGGTGATGATTTCGTTCTTGGCAACGATGAGCTCGTGAGAGGTCGGGTCGTAAATGTCATCGCAGGTGACGCGACCGTAGATACGCATGGAGAGGCTGGCGATTTCATCATCGCCATCGTAAATGGCGGTCATGGTGATACCGTTGTCGGTGCCGCAGTCCTCATCGCGCACGATCACGTCCTGAGCCACGTCCACCAGCTTACGGGTCATGTAACCGGAGTCAGCCGTCTTCAGAGCGGTATCAGCGAGACCCTTACGGGCACCGTGAGTGGAGATGAAGTACTCCAGCACGCTCAGACCCTCGCGGAAGTTGGAGGTAATGGGGCGCTCGATAATTTCACCACTGGGCTTGGCCATAAGACCACGCATACCGGAGAGCTGCTTAATCTGAGCCTTGTTACCACGGGCGCCGGAGTCCACCATCATGAAGAGGGGGTTGGCCACAGCGGAACCGTCGTTGTACTCCAGCTTGGTGTAGAGTTCCTTCTGGATGGCATCGGTTGTGGAGGACCAGATGTTCACCACCTTCTCGTAGCGCTCGCCGTTGGTGATAAGACCTTCCTCGTACTGCTCGGACACCTTTGTCACCTCGTCATAAGCCTCGGCAATGAGCTTGGCCTTGTGCTCGGGCTCCACCATGTCCACAATACCGATGGAGCAACCGGAACGCGTAGCCTCCTTGTAGCCCAGGGACTTGAGGGCATCGAGGGTCTCGACGGTCTTGGCCTGGCCGCAGGTCTGGTAGCAGCGCCAGATGATTTCACCGAGCTCCTTCTTGCGCACGTTGCAGTTGATGTAGCCGATTTCGTCGGGCCAGATTTCGTTGAAACGCACGCGGCCGGCGGTCGTCACGATCGTCTTGCGGTTCACATTCTCCTGGTTGAAGGAGAGGCGGTCGAAAGCGCGGCCGGTCTTGCCGTAATCAGGGTTCTTCAGGCGAATCCAGTCGTGGTAGCCAATCTTGCGAGCTGCGATAGCGAACTCCACCTCGGAGATGGATTCGAAGAGAGGCAGCAGATTCTGGTTATCCTCGTTCTCCTTCACCGTCTTGGCACGGGTGTGCGTGAGGTAGTAGGAACCCAGAATGATATCCTGGGACGGCGTGCTGATGGGCTTACCGGAAGCGGGGGAGAAGATGTTGTTGGGGGCAAGCATGAGCAGGCGAGCCTCCAGCTGGGCTTCCACGCTCAGCGGTACGTGCACAGCCATCTGGTCACCGTCGAAGTCGGCGTTGTAACCCGTACATACGAGCGGGTGCAGACGGATGGCGCTACCCTCAATCAGCACAGGCTCGAAGGCCTGAATGGAAAGGCGGTGCAGCGTAGGAGCACGGTTCAGGAACACGGGATGGCCCTTGGTGACCTCCTCGAGAATATCCCACACGATGGACTCCTTGCGGTCAATCATCTTCTTGGCAGAGCGCACGGTGTGCACATAGCCAAGCTCCTTGAGGCGGTGGATGATGAAGGGCTCGAAGAGAGCCAGAGCCATCTTCTTGGGCAGACCGCACTGGTTCATGCGCAGGTTCGGGCCAATCACAATCACGGAACGGCCGGAGTAGTCCACACGCTTACCCAGCAGGTTCTGACGGAAGCGACCACCCTTGCCCTTCAGCATGTCGGAGAGGGACTTGAGCGGGCGGTTGCCGGCACCCGTCACATGGCGGCCATGGCGGCCGTTGTCGAAGAGGGCGTCCACAGCCTCCTGCAGCATGCGCATCTCGTTGCGCTTAATCACCTCGGGCGTCTGGAGAGCGGCGAGCTCCTTCAGACGGTTGTTACGGTTGATAACGCGGCGGTAGAGGTCGTTGAGGTCGGAGGTAGCGAAGCGGCCACCGGGCAGCGGCACCAGCGGGCGCAGATCCGGCGGGATGACGGGCAGAATGGTGAGCACCATCCACTCGGGGTGGCAGCCACTGTTCTTGAAGCCCTGAGCCAGCTGCAGGCGCTTGGCAATCTTGCGCTTGTTCTGCTTGGAGTTCGTCTTCTCCATCTCCTGACGCAGCTCATCAATGAGGGCATCGAGGTCGATGGTGGCCAGCAGGCGCTGAATGGCGGTGGCACCCATGGCGGCCTCCGGTGCGTCATCACCGTAGTCCTCCTGCAGGTCCTCGTATTCCTCCTCAGTCAGAATCATACCGCGCTCAATGCCGTTCACGCCACGGGCATCGGTCACGATGTAGTCCTCGTAGTAAATCACGCGCTCGAGGTCACGGGCGGTGAGGTTGAGCATGAGGCCTATGCGGCTGGGCATGCACTTGTAGAACCAGATGTGTGTTACAGGCACAGCCAGCTCGATGTGGCCCATGCGCTCACGGCGCACACGGGCGGAGGTCACCTCCACGCCGCAGCGGTCGCACACCATGCCCTTGTTCTTAGCACGCTTGTAGCGGCCGCAGGAGCACTCCATGTCGCGGGTCGGCCCGAAAATACGCTCACAGAAAAGGCCACCCTTCTCCGGCTTGAACGTACGGTAATTGATGGTCTCAGGGTTCTTGACCTCGCCGCTGGACCAGCTCAGGATATTCTCCGGGCTGGCAACGGTGATGCAAACCTGGTCGAAGTTTTTAGGCTTCTCGTTGTTAAGGTCAATGTAAGACATATAAGAGATATTGATTGAAAGGTTGGGGGGTCACCCGCCCGCGCAGGCGGGTGACGGTTACAGGTTTACATGTCGGATTCGTCGTCCTCCTCATCGTCAGAGGTATCGACCTCCAGGTCATCCTCATCATCGGCGTCGCTGTCGAAGTCGTCGGCATCAGCGTCGAAGTCCATCTCGTCACCGAAGAGCTCCTCGTCATCGCCGCCGTCAGCAAGCAGGTCGAAGAGTTCGTCGGTCGTCTGCGGAGCATTCTCGCGATCCTTCTTCTCGAGCGGCTGCACGTTGAGGC
>JAUNRE010000148.1 GCA_030535795.1 Akkermansia sp. | reverse complement strand
CATCGAACACGGCAAATTTACCATAAAAATTCAATAGAGCCCAGGGCAAGCCACGTAGTGGCGCGGCCCTGGGAAGTGTATCATAAATAAATGAGAGCCCGAGGAGCCGACGCGTAAGCGGCGGCGCGGAGGCCGACAGCCTACCTCGGCGTAGGGCGTGAGCCCGGAGACGGGCACGATTGCCCCGGGCAAAACGCCATGATATGCTGCGGAACCGCGCTGCTGTCGGCCTCCTCAGCTTCGCTTCGTCGGACTCTGATTTTCTATTTTCACCGATCCCAGGAATTGAAGGGGCATGTTTTGGAATCCCGGGGGGAGGGGGTGTGCCAACACTTATGCCCTGGGGTGGGCATTGAGGTAGGCTTCCTTCATGCGTGTTTTGGTGACGTGGGTGTAGATTTGGGTAGTGGAGAGGGAGGCGTGGCCAAGCAGCTCCTGCACGGCGCGCAGGTCGGCCCCGGCATCGAGCATGTGGGTAGCAAAGGTGTGGCGCAGTTTATGCGGGGAAATGTGGAAGGGGAGGTCGGAGCAGCGCAGGTATTTATCCAGCATCAGCTGCACGCTACGCCCGGTCATGCGGCGGCGCAGGCGGCTGATAAAGAGCGGGCCCTGCGGGTCGAGCCCTGCGCGCAGGCGGTAGTTGTACAAAGCCTCGCGGGCGTAGTCGCCCACGGGCACCAGGCGCTCTTTGCGCCCCTTGCCTAACACGCGCACGCAGTCTTCGCCGCCCTGTAGGGCATCGGCATTCAGGCTCACCAGCTCACTGAGGCGTATGCCGCAGGAGTAAAACAGCTCCAGTATCGCGGCATCCCGGTAGGGCAGCCAGTCGGGGCTTTTTTTGTCCGCCGGGGTGCGCAGGGGCAGCGACAGCAGCTCCTCCATTTGCCGCAGGCTCAGATGCACCGGCAGGCTGTGGCGGGCTTTCGGCAGGGTGACTTCGGCCAGAGGGTTGACCTGCAAGCCCTCGCGGCGCATGAGGTAGGCGTAGAGCGAGCGCAGCGCGGCAAAGCGCAGGCGGATGGAGGAGGGCTTGAGCTCCTGTTGCATGGCTTCGTAAAGCCAGCCTCGAAAGCTTTCTGCGCTGCAATCATGCCAGCTGACGAAGCGTTCCCCCATCCAGTCGCGAAACTGTTGCAGCGTGCGCCGATAGGCTGCCAGCGTATGGGCAGAGGCCGTTTTTTCGACCTCCATATACACCAGGAAACGCTCCGTAATGTCCATAAAAAGCATCTGCAATTTGCAATCCGCAACGCGTATGAGGGGGGCTTGGCGCGGTGCCCCTGCGTTGCGAATTGCAAATTGCAGAGTTGTGTGTTAAGCGTTATTTCTTGCCTGCAATGCCCATGGTGTAGCCATTGTACTCACGCATGTTGTACAGGGGCTGACCTTCGGGTACGGCATAGCCGATGTTCTTGCGGATTTGCAGGAAGTCGGCAATGCCTGCCTCATCCACCTGGTTGAGACCGCCGCCGTGCAGGTCGGCAAAGAGCACCATCTTGCAGTAGGCATCCGCATTCTCCATGAACCACTCAGCCTCCTCAATGTGGCGGGCACCGGTGATGACACCATGATTCTCCATGAACACCACGGTGCTCTGGTGGCAGGCTTTGGCTACGGCTTTGGCGGTCTCGGGCGAGCCGGGGGTGCCGTAGGGGGCCAGCGGTATGTGCCCCAGGAAGATGTCTGCCTCGGGGTTAATGCCGTTGGGCGGTACCTTGCCGGCAAACAGGAATGCGTTGCAGCAGGGCGGGTGCGCATGGATGCAGGCATTCACGCCCACTTCTTTCATCATGGCAATGTGGGTCTTCACCTCGCTGGTGGCAGGACGGTAGCCGCAGAGCTGGCCGGCATTCATATCCACCAGGCAGATGTCCTCCACCGTCATGAAGCCCTTGGAGCAGAGGGTTGGGGAGCAGAGTACCAAATCCTTGGCCACGCGGACGGACAGGTTGCCGCCGTTGCCGTCTACATACTCACGCGCCCATAGGCGGCGACCCATGTCCACCATGCGCTCCTTAATCACCAGGATTTCGGGGCTGTTGAAAAATGCATCAATTTCTTCACGCGTCTGCGGGTCGTAGTTTTCCCAGGGGAAAATGCGGTCGGGCAGCGCCGGCTTTATGTAAAGATCAGGATTGGCCATAACGTTAACGTATTTTTAGCAGAATGTCAGCAGCAAGTCAAGACCAGACGTCGGAGAAGCTGCGCCAAGTCTCAAGAAATTGCCTGAAATGTAAATAAAAACTCAGCCATAGGCCTGCCGGGGTGCGCTTTCGGCATCTGCTGACGCCCCCTGCCAGAAGGCTGCCGCATCCTGCCGCAGGGCTGGTGCTATGTAGCGCGTGCGCAGCAGGCTCGCATCACGGTGTCCCATTTCCAGTTGCAGAGCCGGCAGGTCGCGGTAGTGCGTCGCGTAGTAGCTGGCAAAGGTGTGGCGGCATACATCGGGCACCCAGTGACTGAAGCCGGCCGCTTGCCGCAGGGCATGCCAGCGTTGCTGCCAGCTGCGGGGGATGCGGCGCAGCTGTGGGGGCAGGGCACTGATGCCGCGCAAGGGTACCACGCGTCCTCCGCCTGTCTTGCTCTTGTGCGGGCGGATGATGACGGTGCCTTCTTCCCAGCAGAAGTCGCTTTCGCGCAGTCGGCTCACCTCGGTGGGGCGTATGCCGCTGTATAGGAGCAGGTTGAGCGAGAGCTGCATATCGCGGTGCTCGGGGCGCTCGGCGGTCGTTTTCAGGCGCTCCACCATGTCCGGGCTTAGCGGCTCAATGGGCTTTTCCTCCACGCGCGGCACCTCGATGCGCGATACCGGGTTTGCGTCGCACCACTCCTGCCGTATGCCGTAGCTGAACACGCTGCTCAGCATTGCCCGCCCCTTCACATAACTGCTCTTGCTGTGGCCGAAGGCCTGCCGCAGGATGTCGCGGCATTGCGCTGTGGTGATAGCACGCAACGGTAGCTCTGCCGCACCGTTCACCCGCAGCATGCGCCGAAAATTGTAGCGCAAGTCACGCAGCGTGGTCTTGCGGCACCCCTGCCGCGCAGCGATGCTTGCCCAGCCTGCTTCTGCCAGCGTGCAGGTGCGCTCCCGTTGCTCTTTTGCCGCAATGCCTAACTCGATGATGTGGCTGCTTTGGGCTAAAAAATCGGGCTCCGGCGCTTCGCTTGCGCATGTCCCGGCGCTACCGGCCGGGCTGCCTTTCTTCCGTAGACGCTCCACCACAGCACATGCTATCTGCGCGGCCTTCAGTATGTCGATGCCCGTGCTCCGGAGTAACTCCAGCGCTGCTACTTCCCGCCTGCTCCTCGCCTCCCCGTGAAAGCGCCTCTTCTTTGTTGTTGTTGTGCGTTTTATAAACATCATTTTGAAAGAT